>DASTEX010000032.1:0-6791 GCA_035709185.1 Gemmatimonadales bacterium | reverse complement strand
GTTCCTGGTGCCGGGTGCCGAGTGCCGTTCCTGGTGCCGGGTGCCGAGTGCCGTTCCGGGTGCCGAGTGCCGTTCCAGGTGCCTGGTACCGTTCCTGGTGCCGATTGCCGCTGCGCGATCGAACGAGGAACGAGGTACCCTGAACCGAACCCGGCACCCGGCACGAGGCACCCGGCACCTTCTTAGAAGAAATCCTGCAGCCACCGCTTCACCGGCCCCAACACCTTTTCCACCGCCGGTGAGCGGCCGCGGCCGCTGCCGAAGCCTGACCCCAGAGTAATCTGTCGAGCGCCGTAGAGCACCAGGCCCGCCGGGACGGCCATCCGTGGTGCTTCGACACTGTCAACTAATCCGCTCAGCCCTTCCCCCGGCGCGCCCAACCGCACCGGGAGCGCGAAGACTTCCCGCGCCAGTTCGACGATGCCGGGAAGTTGCGAGCCGCCGCCGGTCAGCACCACGCCGGCCGGAAGATGCTGGTGATACCCCGCCTTGGAAATCTCGCCCATGGCCAGTTCCAGCACTTCCTGCAGCCGCATGTGAATGATATGGGCGAGGACCCGGCGCGAGGCGAGCCGAACTCCCTGTCCCGGCGTTCCCGGCAGCTCGAAGCGGTCTTCGTCGGACATGAGCGGCTCGTAGGCCGCCCCGTGCCGGTGCTTGACCTTCTCGGCTTCCTGCTGGGTGACCTGCAGCCCGTGAACGATGTCGTTGGTGACGTGCTGGCCCGCGAACATGAGCGAGGCGAAGTGCCGGATCTTCCCTTCGTGGAAGACGCTCACCGTGGTGGAGCCGCCGCCCAGCTCTACCAGGGCGCATCCCAGGTCGCGTTCGTCGGGCCGGAGCACCGCGAGCGAGGCGGCCAGCGGCTCGAGCACGAACTCGCCCACGTGATACCCCGCACGTTCCACGCATTTCCGGACGTTCTGGAGCGCGGTGCCTAACGCCGTGACGAGATAGACCTCGGCCTCCAGGCGGGAGCCGGTCATGCCGATCGGATCGGTGATGCCGGCCTGCTGGTCGACGATGTAGTCCTGGGGAATGGCGTGGAGCAGCTCGTGGCCCAGGCCGAACGAGACATTGGCCGCCACGTCGTTCACCCGGGCCACGTCACCGGTGCGGATCTCGGAACCGGTGACCGACACCACGCCGTGCGAGCTGCGGCCGCTCACGTGCTCGCCCGCAATACCGCAGTACACCGTGCCCACTTCGACGCCGGCCATGAGCTGCGCGTCCTTCATGGCCTTGTCGATCGAGCGGGTGGTCTCCTCGATGTCGCGCACCACGCCCCGCCGGACCCCGGCGCTCCGCTCGCTCCCCACGCCCAGGATCTTCACGCCCGGCGCGCGCGCGTCTCCGGTCACCTCGCCGATGACCCCGGTGATCTTCGAGCTGCCCAGGTCGAGTCCAGCCACCAGCCGCTGAACCTGCGTCACGATGGTCTGCTCCGTACGAAAATCCGGTCGGTGAAACGCGCGTCCAGCTCGCGGAAGCGCCGGCCGCTGCGGGCCAGATCGTTCAGCACCACGGCGAGCGCCCGGAGTTGCTCGTCAGCCGCGTCGGTCCTGAGCAGGAAGCGCCGGTCGCCCGCCTGCAGCCGAATCACCTGCCGCTCGCGCGTGGCGGAGGTGACCACCCGGTAGAGTCCCGGTTCCCGCTGCTTGATCCGCGCGAGCAGCCGGGCCACGGCCCGGTCGGCCGGCGCCAACGGCAGGTCCGGCGGCGCCCGGGTGGGGTCGAACGGCAGCACCCTCCCGTTCCCATCCAGCAGCACCAGGGCCCGCTTCCCCTGGGTCAGCGCCACCGGCTCCGCCTCATTCAACTCGACCACCAGCGTCGCGGGCCAGCGCCGGCGCACCGAGGCGTCACGTACCCCCGCGATCGCCCGGGCCGAGCGCTCGACCGGCTCCAGCTGGTCGAACAGACTCACCCGCTTCGGCAACTTGAGCGCCGCTACGACCTCGGGTCCGCTCAAATACCGGGCGCCCACTACTTCAACCCGGCGCACCTGGAAGAAGCTCGCCTGGCTCAGCACCTTCGGCACCGCCGCCACCAGCAGCAACGCTCCCAGAATTAGGGCGGCGGCAATACCGGCCCTTCTGGCCGAGTCTCGAGTCACTGGTCGCTAGTCGCTGCCCATGGGAAGCTCACCCCGCTCACGGCCTCACGCCTCACGCCTCACGGCTCACGGCTCACGGCTCACGGCTCACGGCTAACCGCTCTAACAACTCAGGGCCCAGTGCGGTGATATCGCCCGCGCCCAGGGTCAGGACCACATCTCCCGGCCGGAGTGCTTCGGCCACCCGCGCCAGCAGCTCGGCGCGCTCGGGCACGAACTGCACGTCCCGTCCGCGCCGCTCCACTTCCTCAGCCACCAGCCGGCCGGTTACCCCCGGGATGGGCTGCTCCCGCGCGGCGTAGATCTCCGTTACGAAAGCGAGATCGGCTGCGGCAACCGCCTCGCCCATCGCCTGGTGCTGCACCGCCGTCCGGGAAAACAAATGCGGCTGGAACACTGCGACCAGCCGCCTCCGGGGAAACGCCTGCCGCGCCGCGGCCAGCGTGGCTTTGAGCTCGGTGGCATGATGGGCATAGTCATCGATGACGACCACCCCTCCGGACTCACCCTTGCGTTCGAACCGCCGGCCGACACCGCGGAACTGCTCCAATGCCGCCAGCGCCGCGCCCAGATCGCCCTCCAGCGCCACCACCACGCCGAGCGCGGCGATGGCGTTCAGGATGTTGTGGGTCCCCGGGACCGAAAGCCGCAGGGTGATCTCGCCCCCACCCGGGAGCCCGACGAGGGCCTCGCTTCCGGAGGACGTCGGGCGGTGTTCGCGGAGGGCCAGGTCCGCTGCGCCGACGCCGAACCGCCAGAGTCGGGCGGGTGGGGATGGCCCCTTGCCGACCCGACGGGCTACTCGCTCCGAGCCCTCATCGGCCTGGCCGATCAGCGCCGTCCGAGCCCGGCCGGCGAAGGTCGCGAAGGCCTGCTCCATGACTTCGGCGGAGTCGTCATAGCACTCGAGATGTTCCGGCTCCACGTTGTTGACCACCGCGACCAGCGGATTGAGCTCCAGAAATGCCTGATCGTATTCGTCGGCCTCCACCACGAACAGCGCGTCGCCGCCCACCCTGGCGTTCCCGCCCCAGGTTGCGACTCGACCGCCGGCGAGACCGGTAGGATTGAAGCCGGTGGCGACCAGGGCCTCCGTGGTCATGACAGTCGTTGTGGTCTTGCCGTGGGTGCCCGCGATCCCGATGGTGCGTCCCGCGGCGACCAGATCGGCCAGCGCCCGCTTGCGGGGAACGATCGGGATGCCCAGCGCTCGGGCCCGGGCGAGTTCGGGGTGATCCGCCGGAATCGCGGCGCTCACAATCACCGCCCGGGCCGCCTCGACCAGGGCGGGATCGTGTGGGGTGACCCAGGCGCCCAGCTCAACCAGGTCTGCCGCCCCCTCCGGCGACCGATCCGTCCCCGTGACCACCACCCCCCTCTTCAGCGCCAGCAAGGCCAAGGCGCTCATCCCCGCCCCGCCGATCCCGATGAAATGAACCGGCCTGGGATCGCTGGGGAGAAAGAGGTTCATGGTGGACAACCTAATTTACGAAACGGCAATTATTTGGCAACGTCAGGACCCCCCTGTTAGCCGCTCCAGAAGGGTCACTATTTCCACAGTGGCGCCGGGTTTTCCACGCGCCCTGGCGGCGGCTGCCATGGCCTCCCGGCGCTGTCGGTCGCCCAGCAAGGCCCGGACTTCCTGGTCCAGCCGGTCCGCGGTCAGGACCGCCTGGGGCAGGTGAATCGCCGCCCCCGCCTGGGCCATGACCGCCGCGTTCCGGCTCTGATGGTCGGCGGCGGCGGTGGGGAGCGGAACCAGGATGCAGGGGAGTCCCCAGGCGCAGAGTTCGGCGATCGTCATCATACCCGCGCGGGTGATGGCGAGGTCCGCGGCGGCGTAGGCCGGCGCGATCGGATCCAGGAATTCGAAGACCTGGACCGCGGGTGGCCGATGCAACGGGCGGAATTTCTCGTAGCTCAGCGCGCCGGTGGCCCAGATCAGCTGGAGGCCCGCTCCGGCTCCCTGCCCGATCCAGTCACTCACCACCTGGTTCAGCGCAAGTGCACCCTGGCTGCCGCCGGTGATCAGTACCACCGGTTGTGAGCGGTCCAGTCCGAATCGTTCGGGTGCGCTCGGTTTAAGCGACCAATCCGGCGGAGTGATGGGGCACCCGGTGACGAACACCTCGGCGTTCGCGGCCGTCGGGAGGCGGGTCCGGGTCTCGGGTTGCCCGAGGTAGACGTGCCGGGCCCGTCGGGCCATCAGGCGGCTGGCCAGCCCGGGAACGGCATCCTGCTCCAGGATCGCCGTGGGAATGCCCCGCGCGGCCGCGCGCCACACCACCGGGCCAGCCGCGTAGCCCCCGGTCCCCAGCACCAGGGCCGGCCCTTCCTGATCGAGCACCCGGTCGAGCTGGCGGAACAGCCGCAGGGCCAGGAGCGGCCAGCGAAAGTTCTTCCACCACTGGCGGCGGTAGATCGGTTCGGAGGCGAGCAGGTGATACCGGAAGTCGCGCGAAGGAAGCAGCCGGGCCTCGACGCCCCGGGTCGCGCCGACCAGCACGACGTCGCGGCCGCGAGAACGGAGCTCGGTTGCGATCGCCAGCGCGGGCATGAGGTGCCCGCCGGTGCCTCCACCGGCGATCAGGACCGTAGTCATGCCGTGGCGGGACGCCCCCGCATCCGGCCGATGCTCGCGAGCACCCCGGTCGCCAGCAGGTTCATCAGCAGGCTGGAGCCGCCATGAGACATGAACGGGAGCGTCAGGCCGGTCGTCGGCATGAGCTTGAGCGTGACCGCCATGTGCATTACCGCCGTCAGGCAGACTGCCGTCACCAGTCCGGTGGCCAGGTACTGCCCGAACGCGTCCGGGGCCGACCGGGCGATCCGGTAGCCGATCCATCCGAAGAGACCGAACAACGTCACCACCACCGTTACGCCGATGAACCCCCACTCTTCCCCGATGGAGCTGAAGAGAAAGTCGGAATAGGCGTACGGCACGTGGGCCAGCTTGGCCTTTCCCTGGCCGAACCCGGCGCCGAGCACGCCGCCCGAGCCGACCGCGATAACCGACTGGGTGATCTGCAGGCCGCTGTCTTCCGTGCCGCCGCCCAGGAAGGTCTCGAACCGGGCCCGGCGGTAGTCCGACATCAGCACCAGCTGGAAGACCACCAGCCCGGCCGCACCACCCAGCAGGATGAAATGGCCGATCTTCGCCCCGGCGGTGAACAGCACCACGGAGCCTAACAGCGCCACGACGGTGGCCATGGACAGGTTGGGCTGCTTCATGATGAGGCCGCAGACCAGCCCGATGATCACCAGGAAGGGCAGCACCCCTTTCTTGAACTCCCGGATCTGCGAGCCCTTCTTGGCCGCGAGCGCGGCGGCCCAGATGACCAGGACGAACTTCGCCACATCGGACGGCTGGAATCCGAAGCCCGGCAGGATGATCCACCGCCGGGCCCCGTTGAGCGTGGGAGAGAGCCCCCCGGTGAGACCCTCGGGCAGAATCGGAATGAGCAGCAGAAAGATCGCCGCCCCGAGCGCCGGCCACGCCAGCGAGCGCAGCCGCCGGTAGTCCAGCCGCGAGAGGAGCAGGAGCCCCATGCCGCCGGCGAACCCGATGAGGAGCTGCTTGATCATCATCAGGAAGCCGTTTTCCCGCATGCTGATCGCCCCGTAGAGATTGGCGATCCCGAACACGGTCAGGGTGGCCGCGACCACGACCAGCAGCCGCACTTCCCACCGGTTCTCGCCCGGGTGCCGCACCACGGGAACGCTCACCGGGCTTCCACCCAGGCCCGGAAGGTGGCCCCCCGTTCCTCGTAGTTCTGAAACATGTCGTAGCTGGAGCAGGCGGGAGAGAGCAGCACCGCGTCTCCCGGCTGGGCCAGCGAGGCCGCCGTCTCCAGCACGTGGGCGAACCCTTCGCCCGGCACCACCCGGACGCCGCCCGCCAGATCGGCCTGGACGATGGGGCGCGCTTCTCCGTAGGCCACCACCGCCCGGCACTGGTCCTGGAGGAGCGGGGCCAGGCGGGTGTAGGGCTCGCCTTTGTGACGGCCGCCCAGCAGCAGCACGAACGGGCGCTCCAGCGCCGCGACCGCGACCTCGGTGGACGAGACGTTAGTGGCCTTCGAATCATTGACCCAGAGCACGCCGTCCACTTCGCGCACCGGCTCCAGCCGGTGTTGGAGCGCGCGGAACGAGCGCAGTCCTTCCGCCAGGACGGAAACCGGAATCCCGGCCGCGGCGACCGCCAGGGCGGCGGCCAGCGCGTTGGCCACGTTATGATCGCCCAGGAGGTGGAGCTGGTCCCTCGCCAGCAGGGCCTCGTCGCCTAACATGAGCCGGCCGCGCTCCCGGTCGTACCAGCCGGCCGCCTGGTCCCGCACCGAGAAGCGAAGCCGCCGGCCCTGCACTCCCTCGGTGAGCCGCTCCGATTCGGGGTCGTCCGCGTTGGTCACCCAGACCGAGCCCTCGTGCGCCCGCGCGAACAGCAGCCGCTTGTCGGCGTAATACGCCTCCAGCGCCGGGTACCGGTCGAGATGGTCGGGCGACAGGTTGGTGAGGATCCCGACCGCGGGATTCACCAGGGGACAGTCGTGCAGCTGGAACGAGGAAAACTCGATGGCGAGCCATTCGGGCCGCGGCTCCTGCAGCGCGATGGCGCTGAGCGGCGTGCCGATATTGCCGACGGCCAGGGCCCGGCGGCCGCCGGCCTGCAACAGGT
>DASTEX010000031.1:0-3258 GCA_035709185.1 Gemmatimonadales bacterium | reverse complement strand
CGGCCCGCCTGATCGAAGAGCTGCTGCGCCAACGCCCCGAGGATCCAACCGCCCGGTTCCTGGCCGTGGAATCGCTGATCCGCGACCGCAAGACGCCGCAGGTCGCGCTCGACAGCCTGAGAGCCATGTCGGTTTCGACCGACGAACCGCGGCTCGCCACCCGCTATGGCCTCCTGACGGCCGAGGCCTTCGACTCGGCGGGCCACCGGGATTCCGCCCGCGCGGTTCTCGACGCCCTGGCGACGCGCTTTCCGGAGAGCCCGGCCATCAGGCAGGCACTGGAGCGACTTCATTGACGATTGACAATTGACGATTGCATCGGAGAAGATCAACCGACCTTGCAGGCGCAATGGTCAATCGTCAATTGTCAATCGGCAATGCAGTTCGTCTCCAGTACCAATAGGCCGGAAGTCCCAGCAGCACGATTCCCGCGCCGACCAGCGATTCGCGCGGAGTCTGCACGATCGTATCGATCACGAGATACAGCGCGAACAGGATGAACACGACCGGCGTCACCGGATAGCCCCAGGTCCGGTAGGGCCGGGCCAGATCCGGTTCGCGGCGGCGCAGGACCAGCACGCCCAGCGCGGACATGGCATAGAACAGAAAGGAGACGAAGACGACGTAGGTGAGGAGCTGCACGTACGACCCGGTCAGGGTCAGCCCCAGGGCCACCAGCATCTGGACCAGGAGCGCAACGTTAGGCGAGTGCGATCGGGCGCTCAGCCGGGCAGCCCACTGGAAGAACAGTCCCTCGCGCGCCATGGCGTAGGGAATCCGGGCCGAGGTGAACACGATCCCGTTGTTGGCGCCCAGGGTCGAGACCAGGATGGCGATGGCTACGAAGGCCGCGCCGCCGGCGCCGAGCACGACCCGCATCGCATCCGACGCCTCCAGCGATGATCCGGCCGTCCGGGAGGATGACAGCAGATACAGGTAACCGAAGTTGGCGATCACATACAGCGCCATGACCAGGACGGTGGAAAGCACGATCGACAGCGGCAGGTTCCGGCCGGGATTCCGGATCTCGCTCCCCACATAGGTCGACTCGATCCACCCGTCGTAGGCCCAGAGTGCCGCCACCAGGGCCGGCCCCGCCGCCAGCAGCACCGTGCGGCTTCCCTCGGGCCAGAGCGGCTCCAGGTTGGCGGTGCTGCCGCCGGGAAGCACCAGGGCCAGGAACGGAATCGCCAGCAGCGCGCCGATCTTGAGCACGGTGAGAATGTTCTGAACGGTGGCTCCGACCCGCAGGCCCAGCAGGTTGAGCAGGGTAAGGAGCACGATGCTTCCCCCGGCGACCAGCTGAATGCCGCGGGGTGTCAGCGGGACGAAGAAGCCGAGGTAGGTGGCAAACCCTACCGCGATGGCGGCGATCGAGGCGGTATTGATCACCAGAAACGCCGACCAGCCGTAGAGAAATCCGAGCGCCGGCGAGAATGCCCGGCTCAGATACACGTACTGCCCTCCCGCCTGGGGCATGGCCCCGCCGAGCTCCGCCACGCACAGCGCGCCACAGAGCGACACCAGGCCCGCCGCGACCCAGACCAGCAGTGAGGGCATCGAGCTCTGCATGCCCGCGGCGATGGTGCTCGGGACGATAAAGATCGCCGAGGCGATCATCGTCCCGGCGTTGATCATGGTGGCGTCGAGGAGACCGAGCTCGCGCTTGAGGCCTGGGTCGGGCTTCACGAACTCCGGCTGGACTCGGGGTGCCGCAAACTACCACCCGCTCCGGGGCGTCGCCATATTCCCGGCTCCCGACTGATTGAACCCATCGGCGGCGCTTCTCTTGACCTCGCTTTCCGGGCTCCAACACACCGTCATACCCCGCCGCGGCACCTCGGCTGACTCCCGCGCGTGCTTCGACCTGTTCATCGCCTCGGTCTCCGACCTGGGACAACGTCTCGGCGTTGAAACCATTACCGGAGGGGCCGAGGCCCTCGAAAGCCTGTGGGTGAAACGCAAGCCGCTGTTCGATCACCTGGCCGAAACGGCGGATCAGTGGTGGATCGCGGAGCAGGACGGGAAGCTGTCGGGTTACGCCCGTTCGGTCCTGCGGGACGGCGTGCGCCAGCTCACCGAGTTCTTCGTGCTTCCCGGCGCGCAATCCGCCGGCGTGGGCCGCGCGGTGCTGCAGCGGGCACTGCCCGCCGATGCCCGGGTGCGGTTCCTGCTCGCCACGCCCGATCCACGCGCCCTGGTGCGCTACCTCAAGGCCGGCCTCTCCGCCCGCTTCCCGGTCTTTCACTTTCACCGCGACCGCCGGCCGCTCGGCAGTCCCGAGGGTCTCGGTGCCAGCCGGCTCTCGGAATCGGCCGCGGACCTGGAGCAGCTCGCGGCCATCGATAGGGAAATCCTGGGATTCCGCCGGGACCTCGACCACCGCTGGCTGCTCAACCAGCGTGAAGGCTATCTCTACCGCCTGGGCGATCGGGTGATCGGGTACGGCTACCTTGGACCGTACTCCGGACCGTTTGCCCTGCTGGATCCGGCCGCGACCGGCCTGGTGCTGACCCACGCCGAGGGCGCGGCACCCGGAGCGGACTTCGGAGTGGAGGTTCCGCTGATCAACCGCGCCGCCGTGGACTATCTTCTGGGGTCCGGTTACCGGATGAACAGCTTCGTGAATCACTTCATGAGCAACGGCGAGATCGGCCGGTTCGAGTGCTACCTGGTGACCACACCTTCGTTCTTCATCTGACGGGATCGACGCGAGACGAGAGAGCCGTGAATCGCACTCCATTGTTCGTCGCCCTGATTGGCGCCCTCGGCCTGGTGCTCGCCGGCGGCGCGATCGGCCGCGGATTCCGCGACGCCCGCATGGCGGAGCGCTATGTCAGCGTGAAGGGCGTCTCCGAGCGGGAGGTGAAGGCCGACCTGGCCCTCTGGCCGATTCCATTCGTCGCCGCGAACGACGACCTGGCGCTGGCCCAGGAGCAGATCGTGCGCAGCTCCGAGCGGATCAAGGCGTTTCTGGTGCGCCAGGCCCTCGACACGGCCCAGGCTCAGCTTCAAACGCTGCGGGTAACCGACCGGCAGGCCAATCCCTACCAGACGCAGGAGGGTGGGCGTCGGTTCATCCTCCGCCAGACCCTGATCGTCCGGTCTACCGACCCCGACAAGGTGCTCGCTGCCAGCCAGCGGGTGGGCGAGCTGGTGCAGGGCGGCGTGGTACTGTCGTCGGGAGAGGAGTACGGACCGGGAGGCCCCACTTTTCTGTTCACCAAGCTGAACGATATCAAGCCCGCCATGATCGCC
>DASTEX010000030.1:0-5771 GCA_035709185.1 Gemmatimonadales bacterium | reverse complement strand
TGCGGTCCGCGCCCCCGATGACCAGCACCCGTCCATCAGCGAGTCGGATCGCATCGTGTTTGTGGCGGGCAGTCCCGAGGGTCCCGGCATTCTCGAATCGGCCGGTGCCGGGATCGAACAGTTCGGCACTGGCATACACTTCCATGTTCTGGCGCCGCCCGCTGTGGCCACCCACCACCAGCACTCGGCCGTCGGCGAGGAGCGTGGCGGTGTGACTCTCCCGCGGCACGCGCATCGAACCCACCGGCCGGGAGCGACCCGTCTTCGGGTCGTACAGCTCCGCGCTCCGCAGAAAGGTCCAGCCGCGGCCGATCCCACCGACGAACAGAACCCGACCGTCCGGCAGGAGGGTCGCGGTATGTCCGCTCCGCCCCTCCGCCAGCGAGCCTGCCGGGCGGAACCGGTTGCCGGACGAATCGAACACCTCCATGCTTGCTAAATACTCGCCGCTGTAGCCGCCGGCGACGAGGACCCGGCCATCACCCAGTAATGTGGCCGAGTGGCCCGCTCTGGCCTGGGCCAGGGAGCCGAGCTCTCGAACGGTGTTGCCCGCGGGGTCGAACAGCTCGACACTGGCAAGGCCGCCCCCGCCATCCGCCATTCCTCCGACTACCAGCACCTGGCCGGATGGAAGCGCCGTCGCGGTGTGGGCCGCTCGCGCGGTACGGAGCGTTGCCACCTGCTGCACGGACTGGGGGGACGTCGGCAGACTGAAAGTCGGGGCGATGAGCCCAGCCAGGCAGACCAGGCTGCCGGTCATCAGCATTGGAATCGAAGGCATTGATACCTCGCACTTTCAGCAGAGCCGCTCCAGAACTCACATGGGTGCGATGCCACCAGGAGCGGAACGGTTTATGCCCTCCTGGTCAGCTGCAACAGCTTGCTCTGGGGATTGGCCAGGTAGTTCTCGAAGAACCCGGCCCCGTAGGCCTCGAGACCCGCGGCACTGATGAACGGGTCGTGCCATTCCGTGGTGAAGCCGACGGCGTCTGCAATGCCGTCGAGGAAGGCGCGTTCCCAGCGTCGAAACTCGATGGTCAACTCTCGCTCCTTCTCGAATCCTCCGGGATGGAATCGCAGCAGCCCCCCATTGCCGGGTTCCGCGGCGGAAAAGTAGTAGCCGAACTTCGTCCGGGAATCCGCTGGATCGTGCTTTTCCAGATCGAACTCGGGGTTGGCAATCATCGTGACGAATTGACCGCCATCTTGGAGCGTCTCGTGAATCCCTCTCAACGCCGACGTTAACTCCGACGCGTTCTGGAGGTAGTGCAGGAGATGAATTGCGGTCACGATGTCGAATCGGCGTTCCAGCTTGAGTGACGTGACGTCGCCCACTCGGTACTCGATACCCGCCGGTTCGCGCTGTTCGATCGCTTCAGCCCGCTCGATCTGCTTCGGGGACAAGTCGATGCCCATTACAGGGTCGGCGCCGCATTCGGCCCGAAATCGTCGAGTGTAGAAGCCGTCGCCGCAAGCCAGGTCCAGCAGTGACTTCCCCCGAATATCGCCGAGCGTTCGAAAGATCACCGGGTCCTGGCAATGATGGTGGTACAGGGCCATCCTTGCCATTCCCTCCTCATAGCGCCCGTCACTCTGAACCTCGTCGTACTGCTGCTGGACAATGTCGTGTGGTTCCGGCCGTGAGTGCTTCGTTTGCCGCTTCATATTTCCGCTCCCTGATTTCCGCCCCCAGCGTGTTATGGCCGCTCGCGCCGGGCACCCGCCTACCGTGGCCGGAGCAGGTCCCGGAACGGCTGGTACTCCCGGAGCGACGCCAGGTCCGGATCGGCGTGCCAGCGGAACTGCCACGTGTGTCCCTTCCGGAGCGACTCGGCCAGCAGCCGGACGGCCTCCTCTTTCCTCCCCAGCACCGCGGCCACGTTGGCCCCCCATCGGGCCGGATAACCGAACTGATAGGGCGCGTTCATCTCCTGCAGCCGCCGGAGCCCGCTCTCCGCCGTGGCGGTGTCCCCCAGCCGAGCGGCCGACACCGCCAGGCCGGCGACGAACTCGGGCGAGGCCGGGCTGGTGGCTGCCAGGCGGCCGTACAGCTCCCGCGCCTCCGCATGCCGCCCGGCGGTAGCTGCCGCGCGGGCGTGTCCCAGCAGGTGCATCGTATCCGTCGTGCCCGCGAGGGTGATGGCCGCGTGCCAGGTTACTGCCGCGTCGGCATACCGGCGCACCGTATCGGCCGGGGCGCCGTGCGCTGCCAACTCGCGCGCTACCTGCATCAACAGATCACCTCCGGAGTAAGTCTCCCAGCTGGCCGGTGCCTCCGGGAGCATCATCGCGGCTTCCACCCGCCGGGCCAGGTCGGCATAACGGCGGCCCGCGGCCAGGGCGATCACTTCATTAGTGCGGACCCAGCCGTCGTCCGGCTGGAAGGAGAGCGCACGACGGGTGTGCTCCAGCTCCCGGTCGTGCCGGCCTAACATGTGATGGTTGCGGGCGATCTCGCACAGGATCCGCGGCGCCCATTCCCGGGCCCAGCCCGACTCGAGACTGATGCTGCTGAGGGCGGCGATGGCCTGGCGCGGCCGGTTGGTGAACCGGGCGGTGTGGCCCACCGCCCACTGCGCGTGGGCGGCCTGGGGGCCCAGCGTCGCCATGGCCTCCGCGCCCCGATAGGACAGCTCCCAGTCGCCCATGACATAGCCGCCGTGGAAGTAATCCAGGTTGGCCTGATCGTAGGGAGCCAGCTGGTCGCGTCGCGCGGCCACGCGGCGGAACACCGAATCGGCCTCGCGATAGCGTCGCAGGTTCGCGAGGGTGTTGCCGGCCCATAGCTGCGCCTGGGCGTATCCGCTGTCCAGCTCGATGGCGCGAAGAAAGTGGGCCAGGCTGGCGTGGTAGGGCCGGCCGAACTTGCGCTGGCCCAGCAGGAACTCCTGATAGGCGGCCCAGGTGGGCGGCCGGCTCGAAACCGCCGCGAAGTTGTTGAGCCGGGAGTCGACCAGCTGCGCCAGGGCGCCGGTCACCTGCTGATGCAGTGATGACAGGGCCGCGCTCGGCTCGCCGACCGGGGCGCTCACCGGCGCCATCGACAGCCGGATCTCTCCGGTGCGGCCGTCGCTGATCTGGGTCATGAACCGGAGTGAGTCGCCGTCGCGGAACACCCGGCCGTGGACCACGTACGGCGTATGGGCCAGCAGGGCGGGGACATCGTCAGTGGTGGAGAGCAGGGTCCGCGAGTCAATCACCCGCACCAGGCCGGTCACCGCCAGCTCGTGCGTCAGCCAATCGGTGACCATGGCGCCGGCCAGGTTGAAAGTGGAATCGCCGGTGCCGTTGTCGAGCGGGAGCACCGCGACCAGCGGCTGCTGGTCGGCGGGCGTGGGGGATCGCGAGAGCAGCGAGCGGACGGCAAAGGCGCCCACGACCAGCAGGACTGCCGCCGCCCCGATCGCCAGCACGCGGGTGTGGGAGCCGGAGCGCCGCACGCCATCCTCGGGCTCGACGGCTGTCGCTGGCGGTGGCGAAACGTCGGGCAGCGCTGACCGGACCGGCACCGGTGCGACCGCGGCGGGCCGGCTGGCCGCAGCGGGTGGCACGGCCCTGGGCGGAGGCTGGGGAGCCCGCTTCAGCTCTTCGGCCAGGGCCAGCACTGACGGATCCGGCGGCAGATCGAACTGCTGCCGCATGATGGCTTCGTAGATCGTGGCGTGGCGGATGGCGCCGGCCCGGTCGCCGCTCTCACTGAGCGCCTGCATCAGACGCTGCGCCACCCGCCCGCTGGCCGGATCGGCCGCGGCGACCCGCCGCCACCACCGCACCGCGCCCGCCGCATCGCCCCGTTGCTCGGCGGCGCCCGCCAGGGATTCCAGCACCTGGTGGTACTGCTGCACCAGGCCGGTCCGCTCCTCGTCGGCCCACTGGCTGAATTCGGGGGTGCCCGAGAGATGGAAGCCGTCCAGGAAGGGTCCCTGATAGAGCGCGGCCGCTTCCTCGGGACGGCCCGAGGCGATGGCGGTGGCGAACTCCGCCACGTCACAGCTCACCAGGTCCAGGTTGAGCCGCAAGTCGCGCTGGCCCAGGAGGACCTCTTCGGAGCCCAGCTCGGTCCGCAGAGCGTAGAGCGCTTGGTTAAGAGAGCGTCTTCCGCGCTCCTCGTCGGCTTCGGGCCAGAACCAGCCCAGCAGCCGTTCCCGGCTGACGGCCTTGGGCGCCATCCGGCCCAGCACCGCCAGCAGCGCCAGACGGCGTGGCTGGGCCGCGGCGTTGCCGGCCGGCTGGCCGTCGGGGCCGAGCAGGCGAACCTGGCCCAGGCAGAGGAGCCGGTGCATGTCTCAATCGTCACCGTCTGGCGAGGGGGCGTCAACTCGGGCGGTCAGGGAAGACCAGCAGGGGGTACTGGCGACGCCTGAAGGGCACTCCGCGTCTCCAGATCAGCAATCGGGGCAGCCTAACGACTTGCGTATTAGCTGCGGGCCACAAACCCGCGCTTCCTTAGTGGCACTCACCGGGGGCGCCGCCCGAGCGGTCCGCCTCGGCCCGTCGGCTGCATACGCAGGTTAGGCGGCAGCAGGGATGGGTCTTGTCTGACGCAGCAGGTCGCGTAGGACCCAGCCGTGAATCACGCCTACCAGCAGTCCGGCCGCACCGCATACACCGTAGACGCCGAGCACAAGTGGGGTACCGCCGCGCTCCCACGGCAACTGATCCATCCCAAAGAAGATCAAGGCCATGCCAAGGCCCCAAGCTACTGCGTTGGCACCGATCCAGCGCCCGGCTCGTGCCACATGCCGCCGCAGCACGAGCCACTGCCCCATTCCCAGCACTGGACCAGTAACGGCGCCGAGGATCAGCGCCAGCCCGTATTGCACAAGAGCGGTCGGTTGGGTCGGAGGCGCGGCGCCGGCCGCGGACCCGGTCGACATGAGTGCGGCCACGGTGCTGGGCACCATGCCCAACACCCATGCCGCGCCAGCGCCAACCATGGTGGCCATGATCCAACCCTGGGCCGTAATGGAAGGAAAAGAAGCGCGGATGACCCGCGATTGAGCGATGCCTACCAGCACACCCTCCAGTAGGATACCGAGAAGCACGGCAGCCACCGCTCCAATGAGGATGGTGCCCCACCCGGCATACTGCTCCAGTGCTGATGCCGCAGCCCGTCCGAGGAGCAGGGTAGTGCCCAAGCCAGCGGCCTCAGCCCACCCATTGGCAGCGATCCACTGCGGGTAGAAGCTCGTCTGGAGCGCAGGCATCACCGGTGCTCGTGCGGTCCGCCTATTGCCTTGTAGGCCTCATCCAGTGGCAAGCATCCTTGCAAGCTTTGCGTGGCATGGGAGTTGGGATCGGCGCATGGGCAGGTGCCCCTCAATCGTTGAGATCTGGCGGGTCATCTAAGCAACTAGGCAAGGGTCTAATACGGTGATTCGAGGCAGCGACCACTCTGGTCAAGATGTCGGGTGGCAGATCGCCCTCTGAGAGCCAAATGAGACTTAGGAACTCACGGAACTTGGAGTCCTTGCGAGCTTTTGCCTCGATTTCGTGGATGAGAGCGGGCGCGTGAGCTGTGACCAGGTCCTCGAGGGGCCCAGCAGCAACGTAGCCCAAGGCGTCGTCGCCGGCAGCTGACACAAGCGTCTGAACGAGGCGCCAAGCAGCCAGTGGGTCCTCCCCCCACAGAACCCGCTTCTGTATCTCCTCCCATGCCCAAAAGTCGGAATCCGTTCTGGTCTCGTGGTGCTTAAGGTATGCCTTCGACAACTCTGAGTCCGATAGGGTGGCAGGATCCACTGGGACATTCCGGATGAGGCCTAACTAGT
>DASTEX010000029.1:0-8283 GCA_035709185.1 Gemmatimonadales bacterium | reverse complement strand
CGTTCCACACCGTGGTCTGGCCCCAGCCAGCTCGCGCCGGCCGCATTCGACCAAGCGCCTCGAACATCGCGTCCGCGATCCGATCGGCCATGAAGGCGAGTAACTGAGGATCGAAGCCTTTGACGGGGCCGGAGCCGACGTCGTCGTAGGCCGCGTGAGCGCTGAAGTGTGCCGGACCGGAATGCGTGTGCGTGGCCGTCAGCACAATGCGATCGGCGGTGATGCCCAGGCAGGCCTCGACCCGGGCCGCCACTTCCCGGTGGAGAATGCCGGGGATGAAATCGAGGTCGGCCACGGCCAGAATCAGCCGCTCGCCCCGGGTGTCCTGCAGGGCCATCGCCCGGACCGTCAGGCGCTGGCGGTACCCGGCGCTCACCCGGGCTTCGGTCCCGTACCCCAGCAGACTGGCGCCGGGCGGAGGCGTGATGTCGCGGCGCCCGAAGCCCGCGAAGAACTCCGTCCCTTCAGGGGGCCGGATGCACCTGAGCTGTGGCCGGGGGAGAATGATGTACTGCCGGCCACAACCGGCCATGAGCAGCAGCAGCCCCAACGTCAGCCGGATGCTCACCAGATCCCGCCGGGAAAGCGGACCGACAGCGCCATCTCGAGCCAGCCCCACGAGCTCCGCCGTTCGTTCGAGAGGGGATCGGCCGATTCCGCCACCGGATCGATGCCGAAGAGCCGGTGATAGCTGGCAATGACCCGCAACCAGGAGACGCCGGCCGTCGCGCTGGCGACGCCTTCCCAGTAGATCGTTCCGTCGCGGGTGAAGTAGCCGGGATTGCCGGCTTCGGCTTTCTGCCCCAGGCTGGCGCCCATGCGCGCGGCCAGCTGAAGGCCAGCCACCGGGTCATCGACCGGGAGCACCGGAGCCGAAAAAGCCAGTTCCAGTTCGGTGAAGGCCCCGTCAATCCGATGGAAGTCGTACCACGCGCGGAGCGTGGGTGTGAATCCCAGCCCGCGGAGCCAGCCCTCCCGCAGAGAAACCGACCCGAAAACCTCGGTGGTGTTGAAGTCGGGCGGCAGCGCACCGAGCGGTGCGGAGTTGTTCAGGCGGTAATGCATCACCCCGGCAGTAACATCGAGACCCCCCGACCGGGTGCCGTACTGGATGGAAAAGTCGTGCTCGGCGAAGGTCCAGCCGTCCCCGGTCACACTGAAATCGCCGGTTCCCGGCCCGGAAAGTTCCAGCAGACTCCAGACGCTCAGGCTGAGGTGCTCGGCCTGGCCCAGACCGAAGGCCCCGGTGGCCGCGAGCTGAGCCGAGGCCTGCTCGACCCGGGGAACGCCCCTCCACTGGTAGTGGGAGCTGTACCGAGCATCGAGCAGGACCTGGGATCGGCGGGCCTGAGCGAGCCCCTCGCTCCAGCCGCCTGCGAGCAGGAGGAGCAGCACGGCAGCGGCTCGGCCTCGGCCGCGACGCCAGGGCCGAGGCCGAGGAGACGAAGGGGCCCGCGATGTAGTGTGCAAGTGAATCGTAGCTTGCCGCTGCTTCAGGCCAGGCGGTCTATACCAGACCCTGGAGGGAGGCCTCTTCTGCGGCCCGGCGGAGCAGGTCGCGGAAATCGTCGAAGGTGACCAGCCGGAGGGCCTCCTCCAGCGGGAGCCAACGGATCTTGCGGCCCTCGCCGTTGGGGCGGGTGGCCCCGCTCTGGACCAGGAAGTAGGTGATCTCCACCGACTCGTCGCGATAGGCGAAGGTGAGCTTGCCGATCTCCGCGACGATGACGCCCTCGACCCCGGCCTCCTCGCGCAGCTCGCGAAGGGCGGCTTCCTCGAGGGTCTCGTCGGTGTCGACGTTCCCCTTGGGGAAGATCCATTCGTCGGAGCGCTTGGCGGTGACGAGGAGGAACTCACGCTGGTCGCTACGTACCCGGAAGGCGACGGCTCCAGCCTGAATTCTCTTCATGCTATTCAAGCTGATAAACCGATGGGTGCTGCGCAAGTCATCAGTCACTGATGACGAGTCGCTAGTCGCTGGTCACTAGTCGCTGGTCGCCAGGCTGCTCTGCTCGGCCCCTCTCCCCGGTCCTCGGCCGTCGGGGACGCCCATGGTATCATGACGGAAGGGGTGGGGCGTCTGGAGCCCCGTCATTTCACTGAGCAGGCTGACGACTCGCGACCAGTGACTAATGACTGATTTCAAAGAGCTGGTTGACGTCTCCAGGGCAGTCAGCACCTCCTCGGCTCGCCGGGAGAAAGTGCTGCTGCTGGCGTCGCTGCTTCAGCGGCTCCATCCCGACGAGGTGGAAGTGGCCGTCGGGTTCCTGATCGGCTGGCCGAGACAGGGACGCCTGGGCCTGGGATGGGCCGCCCTCCAGCAGGCCAGGCCAACCATCGCCTCCGGTTCCGGCGACTTCAGTCTCCTCGAGGTGGACCAGTTCTTCACCCGGATCAAGTCGACCGGCGGTAAAGGATCGGCGGCTGCCCGCACTGCGTTCCTGCGCGAACTGTTCGCCCCCCTGACCGCCGAGCAGCACCAGTTCCTCGCGGGTCTCGTTACCGGTGAAATCCGGCAAGGCGCGCTCGAAGGCGTCATGGTGGAAGCCGTGGCCCGGGCCACCTCCCTCCCGGTGACCCGGGTCCGCCGCGCGGTCATGCTGGCGGGCGACCTGGGGAAGGTGGCGCACGCGGCGTTGGCCCGGGGTGAAGCAGGCCTGGCCCAGTACACGGTTCAGCTGTTTCAACCGCTCCAACCGATGCTGGCCGATTCGGCCGACAGCGTGGAGGAGGCATTGGGCGTGTTAGGCAGGGCGGGGTTCGAGTACAAGCTCGATGGCGCCCGGGTGCAGGTCCACCGGTCAGGCGGAGAGGTGGTGGTCTACAGCCGGAACCTGAACGATGTGACTGCCGCGGTCCCCGAGGTGGTGGAAGCCGTGCTCGCCCTGCCGCTCGAACGGGTCATCCTCGACGGCGAGGTCCTCGCCCTCGACCGGTCGGGCCGGCCGCTGCCGTTTCAGACTACCATGCGCCGCTTTGGCCGCCGGCTCGATGTCGCCCGGATGCGGGCCGATCTGCCCGTCTGGCCCTTCTTCTTCGATGCGCTGCTGCTCGACGGGGAGGAGCTGCTGGATCAGCCGTACACCGAACGGATGGTCCGCCTGGCCGCGGCCCTGCCGCCGGAGCGCCGGGTCCGGCAGCTCGTGGCCGACAGCGCCGGAGCGGCGGGCCGATTCTTCGCGGAGGCGCTGGAGCAGGGTCACGAAGGGATCATGGCCAAGGCCCTGGATGCGCCCTACGAGGCCGGCCGTCGCGGCAAAGCCTGGCTCAAGATCAAGCAGGCTCGCACGCTTGACCTGGTCGTGCTCGCCGCCGAGTGGGGTCATGGCAGGCGGCAGGGAAGGCTGAGCAATCTTCACCTGGGTGCGCGCGACCCGGAGAGCGGCGAATTCGTGATGCTGGGCAAGACTTTCAAGGGCATGACCGACGAGATGCTCGCCTGGCAGACCAAAGAACTGCTGGCGCGGGAAACCTCGCGCGACAGCTACACGGTCTATGTCCGCCCAGAGCTCGTGGTGGAAGTTGCCTTCAACGAAATCCAGGAGAGTTCGGCTTACGAAGGCGGATTGACGCTGCGGTTCGCCCGGGTGGTGCGGTACCGGCCGGACAAGACGCCGGCGGAGGCGGATACGTTCGAGACGGTGAAGCGCATGTACCAGTCGTAGCTCGTTTGAACCGTACCCGGTGCCGAGTACCGGGTACCCGGTGCGGTACCTGGTGCCCGGTACTCCGTACGGTACCTGGGACACAGTACTCAGTACGGTACCTGGTACCCGGTACCCGGTACCGCACTTGGTACCCGGCACTCGGCACTCGGTACCTGTTTGTTGCTTATTGCTCCCTGTGTCCCAGGGTGAAATTGATGCCCGCCGCCAGGCCCACCGAGGTCTGGTCGTAGAACATCACCCGGGTTTCCAGGAATGGATGCACCCAGGTCGTGCGGTGCTCGAGGCCGCCGATGAGGTTGGCGCCCCAGTGATGCTCATCGGCGTGGCTCATCGCGCGCCGGATCATCCCCAGGCCGGCTCCGCTGTAGAACTTGATCGCCGTATTGGTGGGGATCCGGTACTTGAGGTCGGCGTTGAAGCCGAAGCGGCTGCCTTCCTCGGGGAAGTAGGCATCCGCCGATGGGTAGAGCTCGAAATGCTGGCCCAGGGGGACGGTCACCTGAGCCCCCAGAGATGCATCGGAATATTCGAAATTGCTGCCGGTCCGGATGCCGAGGTGGACCCGTTGCGTGTTCTGGGCCGTGACGGCGGAGGTTGCACCAGCCAGGGCACTCAGAGCGAGCAGCCAGCCGGTCACCTGCGTGCCTGTCCGATTGAATGACATGGGTCTCTCCTTTCGGCCCAACGGAGGGGAGACGGCGGGGTGGCGATGCCCGGCACAGGGGGACTACCGCAAGTCTACGGAAAAAGCGGAATAAATACCCCATCATCCACCCGCCCTTCAGCAACCCGATAGAGCGTCACCCCCGACCTGATCCCCAAGGGACCTTCGCCCTTGTCGGGGCTGGTGACGGCCGCGGTCTGATGGAAGCGTTTGGTCCCGGACGGGGTCTCGTAGCGTAGCATCTCCCGCCGGTGCATGTGACCACCCAGCGCGATCTCCAGCCGGGGGCCGATGGCCTGGACCACGTCGACGGTGTTGCGGACGGAATGGCGGAAGTACGAGCGTCCGCCGATGCGGATCGCCGTTGGGGCCGGGCCGTCCTCGGTCAGTCCGTCGATGTGCTCCGCGGCGGTCACCAGCGGAATGTGATTGAACGTGACTACCGGTGTTCCGGCTGCCAGCGTGGCCACGTCCTTTCGGATCCATTCGAGCTGCAGGCTGTCCACGTGGCCGTTGTACCAGAGATCGTCGTAGTCCACCGTGTCCAGCCCGATGA
Organism: Gemmatimonadales bacterium; assembly: GCA_035709185.1. GTDB lineage: Bacteria > Gemmatimonadota > Gemmatimonadetes > Gemmatimonadales > GWC2-71-9 > SZUA-320. The sequence goes on along the minus strand of DASTEX010000029.1, from coordinate 3,395 downwards.
AGTGCACGCCGCCGTAGCTGAAGCTGTAGTAGTTGGGCCCTCGCTGGGAGCGATACATCCGTTTGCCGTACAGCGGGTGGGAGCGATCCACCAGCGAGTGGTGCCGTTCGATGCCGAAGATCTCGTGGTTCCCGGGCACGGTGTAGACCGGCACCCGGAACTGCTTCAGCTCACTCTCGAGCAGCTCGTAGTATCCCCTGGCCTCGGGCTCCCGGACCCGGAGAGCGTCGCGCACCAGGTCGCCGGAGATGATGACAAACGCCGGCCGGAGCGAGTCCACCAGAGTCCGGAGGCGACGGGTCCGGTCGACGTTCGCGGGATGGATGTGGGTGTCGGAAGCGTGCAGGAAGGTGAACCCGGCCTGAAGCGGCGCCTCTACCAGGGCGAACTCGATGGGCGCTCCCGCCTCAGCCTTCCGCCAGAACGGCCCGCGCACCAGGAATCCGTCGGGCTGCACCAGGAAAACGAAGCCGTACCCGTTTGCGTCCAACCGGAAGTGGCCGGTGCTGTCGGTCCGCGTAACGGTGACCTGGTCGGATATGACGATGTCTCCCAGGCCCCGCTCGCCCGGGTCCCGAACACCATTGCCGTTGAGGTCGACGAAAACCGTACCGGTCACCGGGACCGCCGCCGCAACGCGCTCCGATTGCTGGGCTGACATGGTGCTGGTCCAGGCGAGCAGGATTACGACAAACGATCGGGTCATGGGAGTGAATCCGGAGGCCAGGGGGTGGCGTAGAAGGTACCATGGGAAGGAACCGCCTTCGACCGCCTTCAACCGCCTTCGACCTCCTCCGACCGTCCTCGACCCTGTTCGCACCAGTCCGAATACGGTAGAATGCCCCCGGTAGCTTCCGCAGGACTCCTGCATGACTGACCGTATCGGGCGACGTGGTTTTATCCTCGCCCTGTCGGGCCTGGCACTCCCCCTCACCGGCTTTCCCGGGCCGCTGACCGCCGCTGTCTGTTTCCGACAGGGGCCTCATCCGGAGCCCCGTCCCGGAATCGACGCCTCTCGCGTGCTCGGTGCCTCACAGATTGAGCACAAGGAAGCCGCGCCGGTGTATGAGCTGGTGCGGGAGATCCCCCAGGTGGTGGACGGGATCGGCTGTTACTGCGGCTGTGCCGGCACTCCGGGCATTTATTCACTTCTCAGTTGTTATGAAGCGGGCGGCATGGCTCAGCACTGCCTCATCTGCCAGGGAGAGGCGCGGCTGGTCCATCGGCTGCACCGTAACGGGTGGTCCCTGAACGGCATCAGAACCGCCGTCGATGCGCAGTTCGCAAGGTCCTCATAGCCGGCGCACGGGAGGAATGATGGGTCTCCGGTCTACGATATCGACCCTTTGCATGTTGGCGCCCTGGTTCACGACGGCGGACGCGCAGATCCGCGCCAGCGAGCGCAGCACCGTTTCCCAGACGATCGACGGGACCGTGATCACAGTCGATTATGCCCGGCCCCAGCTCCGGGGCCGGACCGGCGTGTTCGGACGCACCGTCCGCGACACCGTCTGGACCCCCGGCGCCAACTGGGCCACGACTTTCGAATTCTCGAAGCCGGTCCGGCTCAACGGACAGGAGGTTCCGGCCGGCCGCTACTCGGTCTGGATGCGGCCCCGCCCGGGTGATTGGGTGCTGTACCTCCACCAGAACCCGCGACTGTTTCACACCCAGCATCCCAAGCCACAGGAGATGTTCCTCTCGCTCAAGGTCGAAGCCGACAGCGGCAGCGAGCCGGTGGACGTGCTCACGTTCGATTTCCCCCGGGTTGGCCGCGACGGTGCCACGCTCCGATTCCGCTGGGAGCGCACCGTCGTTCCCCTGGAGATCAAAGTCACCCCCAGCCGGGCGGCTGCCGGTCTCTCGAACGAGCAGCTGGAACCGTACCTCGGCAGTTACGAGCTGGCGTGGGACAGCGCCGGCCCGACCATGAAGGCCGAGCTGATCAACGCGAACGGCGTGCTCAAGGGGATCTTCGATTTCGGGCAGGAGTCCATGGTTGTCGAGTTCCTTCCGACCGGCACGCCCCACCGGTTTCAGCCTTCGTTCACCTACCAGGGGATAACCGACGTGGAGGAAGTCCCGGCGATCTTCCAGATGGAGGGCGGCCGGGCCGTCGGGTTCGTCATCCTGGGGGTCGCTCCGCCGGATGCGCCGCCCGGATCGGAGCCGCCGGTGTGGCTCCGGGCCAAACGCAAGAGCTAGGGCAGGGGCATTGCTATCTTTCCCGTCCCCGATCAACCCGTCGGGACCGCAGTGCCCGGAAGAGAGACCGCAATGCCCCTGGCCGGATTTCACCCCCTCGTTGCTCAATGGTTCGCCGAAAGGATCGGTGAACCGACCGCCGCCCAGCGGCGGGGATGGGAGGCGATCCGGGCCGGCGATCACACCCTCATCGCGGCCCCCACCGGGTCGGGCAAGACCCTCGCTGCCTTCCTGATCTCGCTCGATTCCCTGCTGCGCCAGTCGCTGGAAGGCTTGCTGGGCGACGAAGTGCAGGTGATCTACGTCTCACCCCTGAAGGCCCTGAGCGCCGACATCCACAAGAACCTGTCCGAGCCCCGCCGGGAGATCCGGCGGTTGGCGGAGGCGCAGGGCTTCGGCATACCCCACATCACGGCAGCGGTCCGCACCGGTGACACCACCAGCGCCGAGCGGACGGCCATGCTGCGAAAGCCGCCGCACATCCTGGTTACCACTCCCGAATCGCTCTATCTCCTGCTCACGGCGGAGCGGAGCCGGGCCATGCTGCAGACTGCCCGCGTGGTGATCGTCGACGAAATCCACGCGGTACTGGAGACTCGCCGCGGCGCTCATCTCGCGCTGACGCTGGAGCGGCTGGACCACGTGACCGGCAGGAAGCTGCAGCGGATTGGACTGTCCGCCACCCAGAAGCCGCTCGAGACCGTGGGCGAGTGGCTCGTGGGGGCGGGCAGGCGGGCGGGCGGGCAGGCGGACCCGCGCCTCACCGTCATCGATGAAGGCCATCGCCGTCACCTCGACCTCGCGCTGGAATTGCCCGGATCGCCGCTCCAGGCGGTGATGTCCGCCGAGGTCTGGGAAGAGGTCTACCAACGGCTGGCCGATCTGATCCGGCAGCACCGGACCACGCTGGTCTTCGTCAATACCCGCCGCCTGGCGGAGCGGGCCGCGCGGCATCTGGCCGACCGGTTAGGCGAAGAGGCCGTTACCGCCCATCACGGAAGCCTTTCGAAGGAAGCGCGGCTGGATGCGGAAGACCGGCTCAAAGGCGGGCGGCTGCGTGCCCTGGTTGCCACGGCCTCGCTGGAGCTGGGAATCGACATCGGCCACGTGGACCTGGTGTGCCAGCTCGGCTCTCCCCGCCGGATCGCGACCTTCCTGCAACGGGTCGGACGGTCGGGGCATACGGTGTA
>DASTEX010000028.1:0-2231 GCA_035709185.1 Gemmatimonadales bacterium | reverse complement strand
AGGCGGTGAGATGAACGTCACCATTACCGCTACGGTTCTCATCATCGCCTTGCTGGTCCTCATCATCCTGCTGGTTGCCTAGCGCTGCAGCCAGACGGATCGGTGCGTGTCATTGCTCGGCTGGTCACCGCAGTCCTGTGGGTCGCGTCTGGATTGGGCAGTGCCTCGGCACTAGCCCAGTCCCCGGCTACCGACCCGCCGGTGCGCGGGCCCGCCGTGCTCGACGTGCCCTACCTCCCCCAATCGGTCCTGCTCTGCGGGGGGGCGGCCGTCGCCATGGTCGAGCGGTGGTGGGGACGGCGTGGCGTCTACGCCGAGGACTTCGCCCACCTGGTCAGACCCGAGCTGGGCGGGATTCTCACGACCGATCTCGCCTCGGCCTCCCGCGCCCGAGGCTGGGACACCCGGGTCCTGTATGGCACTCCGGAACTGGTCCGACAGAGCCTCCAGAACGGCGCTCCAGTGGTGACCCTGATCCGGGTCGCCCGGGACCGATATCACTTCGTGGTGGTGCTCGGGTGGAGTGACGGGCGGGTGGTCTTTCATGATCCGGCCCGGGCCCCGTTCACCACGGTCGATGAGTCCCAGTTCCTTGCCAGTTGGGCCGGGACCGACCGCTGGGCCTTGGTGATCCGGCCTCGACCGGCGGCTCCTGACACTGCCATCGCCGACAACCCGACGCCGGTTCCGGTGGACTCGATGCCGTGTCCTCCCTGGCTGGACCAAGCCCTCGACGCGGCGGCTGCCCAACGACTGGATGACGCCGCTCGCCTGCTCGAGGAGGCCGGCAACGCCTGCCCCACCGAACCTCTGGTCCTGCGCGAACTGGCCGGGGTTCGATTCAAGCAGGCACGGCATGCCGAGGCAATACGGCTTGCCACCGAGTACCTAGCGCTAGTTCCCTCTGACGGACATGGCTGGCGGCTCCTCGCCAGCAGCCGATATCTCACGGGCGATCAGGACGGCGCGCTCCGCGCGTGGAACGAGGTGGCTCGGCCGACTGTCGACCTGGTCCGGATCGACGGAGCGCGGAGGGTGCGGTTCCAGGAGATCGCCGGGGCCGTGTCGGTGCCTCACGGCACGGTGCTCACTCCGTCCCGCCTGGCACTCGCCCGGCGCAGAGTCTCCGAAATGCCGGCCCTCAGGGAAACGGCCGTCAACTACCAGCCGGTCCCAGGCGGCATCACCGAGGTCCGAGTGGCTGTCGTCGAACGTCCCACGGTTGGGCGCGCCTGGCGCCTGGTTGCGGCCGGGGCGATCCGAGCCCTTGTGCAGCAGGAGGTGGGGCTCGAGGTCGCCAGCCCAACCGGGGCGGGAGAGCTGTGGAGCGGGAATCGGCGCTGGGAGCATGCCCGTCCTCAAGCCGTCTTTCGAGTCGACATGCCGGCGCATTTTGGATTCCCGGGGGTGATCGGAATCGAGGGCGCCTGGGAGCGCTTTCGCGTTGCGCTCCACACCGGAAAACTCACTGAGGAAAGCAGGCGGGCTGCCGTGGTTGGCTTTGGCGGGTGGGTCACTGCCAGGGTGCGTCCGTCGGCAGCCCTTCGGTTCGAGCGATGGTCCGGGGATCGACAGTATCTGGCGGCTTCGACAGGTGCCGAATTCCGGGCCCTGGGCAATCGGTTCGCGCTCAGCGTCACTGGCGATCACGCAGTCTCCCTGTCGGCCCACCCGTCCTACACGCGAGGCGGCGCCCGCGCCATGTGGGCTTCTTCCCTGGGGCTGGGCCGCCCGGCCTGGTCCACTCGGCTCGGATTCAGTTGGGTGAGCGCGGAGGCCCCGCTTGGGGTCTGGCCGGTCGTGGGTGGCAATCTGTCCTGGGCCATCCCCCTCCGGGCGGAGCCGCTCGCCGATGGCGGACTGGTCGCCGGCCGGAGCACGGGTCGCACGATCCTCCATGCCGGCCTGGCCGGCGACTACCCCGTCTATCGGCTCGGACCGCTCGTTTTCGCCGCCGGCGTATTCCTCGATGGAGCCGAGGTCAGCTCGGCTGCGGACGGCTCTGGCCGTCGCTTCGCGCTCGACGGCGGCGGCGGCATCCGGATCGGGATTGGCGATGGACAAAGGGGCGTCCTGCGCATCGATCTGGCGACGGATCTGCTGGCGGATCGGAGCTCCGCATTGACCGTTGGCGTCCACCGCAGCTGGCCACCGTTCAAGCAGGAATCCCGCTGACGCGAGATGTTCTTCGCGACCCACGCGCTGCAACCCGACGGGTGTCATGCCGGGCG
>DASTEX010000027.1:0-2033 GCA_035709185.1 Gemmatimonadales bacterium | reverse complement strand
GCACCTCCCGCTCGGCGGCGATCACCTCGGGATGCCGCCGCACCGAGTCCAGCGCCTCCCGCCAGCTCTCCATCTTGAGGGAGGAGCCGAAGGTGAGCACCCGGAGATGGGGGTTGGCCACCAGGATCCGGTCCCGGAGATCGTCCCGGAGGCCGTTCATCACCCCGAGCACCACGATCAGCGCCATGACCCCGATGGCCACCCCGCCCACCGCGATGATGGTATTGAGAGTGGCGAAGCGGGTCTGCTTGCGGCCCCGCATGTAGCGGATGGCAATCGCGCGTTCGAGCGGGGAGGGAATCAGCATGGTGCTGTCGGCTATCCGCTATCGGCTATCGGTCAGGCTATCGGTCATGGTCAACTCTCCTGGCTCCCTGACTCCCTGGCTCCCTGGCTCCCTGGCTCCGGCCGCATGGCCGGAAACAGAACCACATCGCGGATCGAGGACTGGCCGGTGATCAGCATCACCAGGCGGTCCACCCCGATGCCCATGCCGCCGGTGGGCGGCATCCCGTACTCCAGCGCCCGGATGTAATCCTCGTCGAGCGGCTGGGTCTCCTCGTCGCCCGCGGCTCGTTGCCGCCCCTGGTCCTCGAACCGCGCCCGCTGGTCGTCGGGGTCGTTCAGCTCGCTGAAGGCGTTGGCCAGCTCCCGGCCGTTGACGAAGAGCTCGAACCGCTCGGTGAGGGCGGGATCGACGCGATGGACCCGGGCCAGCGGGGAGAGCGCCTTGGGGTAGTCGGTGACGAACGTCGGCTGCACCAGGGCCGGCTCCAGATAGGCCTTGAACACTTCATCCACCAGCTTGGCTCCCGAATAGGTCGCGGCCTCGTCGCGGGAGACGCCCGACTCGGTCAGCTTGGCACGCAGCTCGGCGTCCCCGGCGGTGCGGACGTCGAGTCCGGTGTGCTCCGCCAGGCCGGCGACGAATTCCACCCGCCGGAACGGCGGGGTGAAATCGAGGGCTCGTCCCTCCACGGTGAGGCCGGGGCCGCCGGTGCAGTGCTGCACCACGCCCGCCACCATGCCTTCGGTCAGCTCCATGATGTCGTGGTAGTCGGCGTAGGCCTGGTAGCACTCCAGCATGGTGAATTCCGGATTGTGGGAGCGATCCATCCCCTCGTTCCGGAAATCGTGTCCGATCTCGTAGACCCGCTCGAAGCCGCCCACGATCAGCCGCTTGAGGTACAGCTCATCCGCGACCCGCAGATAGAGCGGCATGTCGAGCGCGTTATGATGGGTGACGAACGGCCGGGCCGAGGCGCCTCCGTAGAGTGGCTGGAGCACCGGGGTCTCCACCTCGAGAAAGCCGCGCTCCTCGAGATAGTGCCGCAGGAAGCCGATGGCCCGGGCCCGGGTCTCGAACACCCGCCGCACGTCGGGGTGCACCGCGAGATCGGCGTAGCGCTGCCGGTAGCGGATCTCCGGATCGCTGAGGCCACCCCAGGTCTCGGCCCCCTCCTCGCTGAGCCGGGTCTTCCCCCGGGGCAGCGGCCGGAGGCTCTTGGCCAGCACCTCGACCACCAGGGCCCGCACCGTGACTTCGCCGGTCCGGGTCCGGAACAGGGTTCCGGTCACCCCGATGAAATCATCCAGGTCGAGCAGCTCGGCGGTCTCCCAGCCCACCCCCAGGGCGTCGCGGCGGAAGTAGATCTGAATCCGCCCCGAGGGATCCTCCAGGTGGCCGAACATGGTCTTGCCCTGAACCCGGAGCGCCGCGAGCCGACCGGCCACCGCCACCATGGGCCCGTCGTCCCCCATGGTGTCGTGATAGAGCCCCACCGCGTCGGCGGCCAGATGGGTGCGCTCGTAGCGATAGGCGTAGGGCCGAATGCCTCTGGCGCTCAGCGCGTCCCGGTTCTTCCGCCGGGCCTCCTCGACGTAGCTGCGCTCCGGGGACGCGGTCACCGGGCGCTTCCGGCGGCGCGCTTGAGCCAGGCCTGGATGAACTCGTCGAGGTCGCCGTCCATGACCCGCTGCACGTCGCCCACCTTCAGCTCGGTGCGGTGGTCGTTCACCATCGTGTACGGCTG
>DASTEX010000026.1:0-4945 GCA_035709185.1 Gemmatimonadales bacterium | reverse complement strand
GCTGGCCCCGGTCGCCGTAACTGACAATCGGCATGTGAAAGCCGAGACTGGGGCTCTGCCACCCGTCGAGCCGGCGGGGCGTCTCGGGATGGAGTGGACCGAGGTCCATTCAGGAATCTCCGGCGGCCTCGCCGCCGACCGGTTGGCCGAATCGGATCAGGTCGATGTCCTCCAGCGTGGCGATGCCGTCGGAAAGATGCGGCCGCACCGACGCCAGGAATGCCTCCAGCCGGTCCCGCCGGTCCACCAGCTCGATCACGATCGGAAGGTCCAGCGACAGTCGCTCGATCTTGAAGGTGTGGAGGTGGCTCTTCGCGCCGAAGCCCATCAGGCCGCGAAGCACCGTGGCACCGGCGAGTTTCCGGGTCTTGGCCTCGAGCACCAGCCATTCATAGAGCGGCTTCCCCTTCACCCGGTCGTCTTCGCCCAGGAAGATGCGAAGCAGGGCTTGCTGCATGGCTACCTCCACAGGCCGGCTGCTGCCGCCCGTCCCGCCCAGACCGCGGCCAGGGCCAGGATCAGGTTGGCGGCGATATTACCCGCGGCCAGCGCGCGCTCACCGTCACGCAGCAGGTTGAGCGTCTCGTTGCCGAAGGCCGAGAAGGTGGTGAATCCGCCCAGGACCCCCACGGTAATCAGCGCGCGAGTGCCCGGCTCGAGTGCGCCTCGCGACTCCGCCAGCTCGGAGATGACTCCCATCAGCAGGCAACCGACCACGTTGACTGCCAGGGTGCCGTACGGAAAAACTGGCCCGGTCCGTCCCTGGACCAGGCCGGACAGACCATAGCGCAGCACCGCGCCCACCGCGCCGCCCGCCGCCACCAGGAGAACCATTCTCACGAATGACCGCCTTCGACTGTCTGCGACTGCCCTCGCCCGCCTGCGACATCAGTGTACGTCCGGCCCCGCCATTCGACCCGTCTCCGCCCCCGGAGCACCGAGCGGATCACGAGGTAGGCCATCATTCCGGCGCCTAACGGCCAGGTCAGGCCGTACCCCGCCGGGATCCTCATCCCCGCGCACACGATGGTCCAGAAGATCAGGCTGAACCCTGCGGCCCAGGCGGCCCACGCCGCCCCTGTCAGGATCCACCCCATTACCGGAATCAGCCAGAAGACCTGGCCCGCCAGGATGATATACGGCGCGAGGGCCCGGGCCACGGGCTGATCCGGGAACGATGCCCTCGATCCGAGATACAGATTCTTGGACCATCCCTCGATCAGCTCACGCAACCCGGTGTACATCCGGGTCCGGATCAGATCGTCGGCCCACCACATCCGAACGCCCAGTCCGGACTCGAAAAACCGCTGGCCGATCACCACGTCCTCGGCCACCTCGCCTCGCACCGAGGCATGGGTGCCGATCTGCTGGTAGGCCGCGCGCGTGGTCAGGAAGAACTGGCCGTTCGCCAGCACATCGCGGGACCGCCGGGCGGCGTTGAGCCGGGCGGGAAAGTATCGCGCGCCCAGGGGAACCCAGATGTGCGGCATGATCACCCGCTCCCAGAATGTGATCAGCACCTGGCCCGTCACTACCGTGAGCATTCCCACGCCACTGCGTTGCAGTGCGCCCACCGCGTGCCCCAGGGTCCCGGGATGGTGGACCGTGTCCGCGTCGGTGAACACCAGGTATTCGCCCCGCGCCACGCGGGCCCCCTGGGCGCAGGCCCAGGGCTTGCCGAACCATCCATCCGGGACCGGATCGCCCGCCACCAGGCGGATCCGCCCATCCACTGCCGCGTGTGCCGCCAACCGCTCGGCCGTGCCGTCGGTCGAGCGATCATCCACCACGATGAACTCCACCGGGGTGTACGTCGTCGCCCGCAGGCTGTTGAGCAGCGGATCGATGTTGCGGGCTTCATTGCGGGCCGGAACGATCACGCTCACCAGGCGGCCAGCGGCCGGCGGCTCCGCCGACAGCAGGGGCCGGCGTCGCGACAGGGTTGGGAGCACGATGTACGGGATGAGCCAGGGAAGAGCGAAGAGGGGCGAGAGCGGCGGCATGCCTCGTCAGTGGCGGGCTGCACTCATAACGGTCTGCAGTCCCCGCGCAATCAGGTCGAGCTCGTGCTGCAGTTCCTCGGGATTCACCGTGGGCGCGCCATTGCCGTGCGGCTCATCCCCCGGAAGCAGCGTATGGACCAGCGCGTCCGTGTACCCCACGACGGCCATGGCCACGCCCTTGTCCACCAGCCGGTTGAGCCGGAGCAGCAGGGCCATGCCCTGTCTCGGCCTCATGGCGGCGATGGTCGGCGCCAGGTGCCGGATCAGCACTTCCCGCAGATACTGCATCTCTTCCACCACCTCGCCCGCCGCCAGTCCCCGGAGCGCCGCGATCCGCCCATAGTGCTCCGTTACCTGCACCCAGATAGGTTTCGTCTCGCGCCGGAGCGGGCCGATCATGGCCGCCAGGACGTCGATGATCAGCCGCAGCTGACGCTCCACCAGTGCGCGACTCACTGCCCGCGAAGCGGTCAGCCGTTCCCCCAGCCATTCGTTCCACCGGGCCACCATCGCGTCACGATTCGAGGCGATGACTCGGCTGGCGGCAACGAGGGTGGGCTGGGAAGCACGCAAGGGGTGGGAACTCCTGATTTGGGGATGGCGCGGGAAAGGTAACGGAGGATCACATGACGTCAACGCAGAGCACGCGGCCTCCCCGGCTGAAACCGGGCGACCACGTGGCGCTGGTCGCCCCCAGCGGCTCGGTGCTCGAGCAGGACGACCTCGATCGCTCTGTGGAATTGTGCCGCGCTCTCGGGCTCGAACCGGTGCTGATGCCTTCTGCCCGCTTGCGGTTCGGATATCTCGCCGGGACCGATCCCGAACGTCTGGCCGACCTGCAGTCCGCGCTGGACGATCCCCAAGTCGCTGCGGTCTGGAGCATCCGGGGCGGCTTTGGCCTGACCCGCATCCTCCAGCAGGTGGACTTCACCGCCTTTCGCCGCCGGCCCAAGATCATTCTCGGCTTCTCCGACATCACGGCGCTGCTGCTGGCGGCCCACGCCGCTACCGGTGTCGTGACCTATCACGGCCCCGTCGCGCGCCGCGGCCTGACGTCCTTTGCCCGGGCCCGGCTGGAGCGGGTGCTGTTCCAGCCGACTCCGGCCGGCGAGCTTCCCCTCCCGTCTCCACCCGCGGGAGTCACGGTTCCTCCCGAGCCCCGTGTGGTCACGCTGGTTCCCGGCGCAGCTGAAGGCACGCTCCTCGGGGGCAACCTCACGCTGATTCAATGCCTGATCGGCACCGGCAAGCTGCCCTCCTTCCGGGGTGCCATCCTGTTTCTGGAAGACGTGGCGGAGGACCTGTACCGGGTGGACCGGACCCTGGCCCACCTGCGTGATGCCGGCGTGCTCGGCGGGCTGGCCGGGGTGGCGGTGGGCCAGTTCACCGAGATGAACCGGGGGACCAGCGAGGGCATGCGGTCCTTCCACGAAGTGCTGCTGGACTATCTCCAGCCGCTCGGTGTGCCCGCGGCCGCGGGTTTTCCGATTGGCCATGTCTCCGATCAATGGACCCTGCCGTTAGGCATCCGGGCCCGTCTCGATGCCGCCGCCGGCGCCCTCAGCCTGCTCGAGGGCGCGGTCGCCTGATGGCGACGCCATCCCTCACCCGCCATCGCCTGTCGGGAACGCTGGGCGAGCTCCTGGTCGACGTGCGAGCTGCGAACCGGAGTATCGTGGCGCCCGTGGTGGTGCTGGTGCACGGCTTCAAGGGATTCAAGGACTGGGGATTCTTTCCGCCGCTGGCCGAACGGCTGGCCCGGGCCGGATTCAGCGTGGTGAGCTACAACGCGAGCGGGTCGGGTGTGGATGACAGCGGCGAATTCGCGTATCCCGAACGGTTCGGCCGCAACACCTTCACCAGCGAACGGCGTGATCTCGAGCGCGTGCTGGCCGCGGTGGATGGCGGCTCACTTGGCATCCGCCGCCCCGATTCGATCGGGCTGGTGGGTCACTCACGGGGTGGCGGAATGGCGATCCTCGCCACCGCGGGCAACCCGCGAATCGGAGCCTTGGTGACCTGGGCGGCGATCTCCACCCCCGACCGGTGGTCCGATGAACTGAAGCGCCGCTGGCGCGAAAGCGGTTTCCTCGAGATCAGGAATCAGCGGACCGGCCAGGTGATCCCGCTGTATCCGGACATCCTGGACGACATCGAGCAACACCGGCCCGAGTTGGATATCCTGAGGGCGGCGGCCCGGATCACGGTGCCGTGGCTGGCGCTGCACGGCGCGCTGGATGAAACCGTGCCCCTCAGGGAAGGGGAACACCTGGCCGCCTCGGCCGGCCGTCCCGAGTTCAGGGTGATCGCGAAATCCGGTCACACCTTCGGGGCGGTGCATCCCTTTGCCGGAATGACGCCGGCCCTGGCCCAGTTGTTCGACCTGACGGTCGGATTTCTCAGCCGGCAACTCCCTTGACCTGCGACCCGCGCTTCGCGAATCTCCGGCATGCCTCTCTTCGAATATCACTGCACCGGCTGCGACGCCCGGTTTGAGCGGCTGGTCCGCACTCCCACCCGGGTGGATTGCCCGTCCTGTGGTTCGACCAAAGTCGAGAAACTCCTCTCGGTACCCGCTCGACCGGCGTCCCACTCAGCCGCCGCCGCGAGTGCCTGCGAGACGGCACCGCCCGGAGGATGTTGCGGCGGCGGCATGTGCCAGCTCAACTGAGTCTCTTCGATCGCCTGGCGGATCTGGGGTCGTACCGTCCGAGAGTCGAACCCGACTTAACCCGGATTCCTGCCGCCGTTTCCCTCATTTGCGTCCGTGATCCCGATGCCCTGCTGCTGATCCGCCGGGCGGACCGCGACGGCGATCCCTGGTCGGGACAGCTCGGACTTCCGGGTGGTCGCAAGAGCCCCGCCGATGCCGACTTGCTCAGCACCGCCATCCGGGAAACCTTCGAAGAAGTCGGGATCGATCTGCCCCCCTCCCACCTGAT
>DASTEX010000025.1:0-2332 GCA_035709185.1 Gemmatimonadales bacterium | reverse complement strand
CAGCAGTCCTTCATAATGCGAGTCGCTGCTGGCCGACTCGTGGTCACCTAACGCCCCCGGCAGCAGCCGCACCACCGCGTCGATCACGCAGAGCGCGGCCGGTTCTCCCCCGGAGAGGACAAAATCTCCCAGGGAGATCTCCTCGGCGCCTAACCCATCCACCACCCGCTGGTCCACGTCCTTGTAGTGGCCGCAGAGGATGGTGAACCGCTCCTGCAGCGCCAGCCGGACCGCGTCGTCGTGGCTGAACCGCTTGCCCCGGGCCGACATCAGCAGCACCGGCCCGGCCGGGTGGAGCGACTCCACCTCTTCTAAGAACGTATCTGGCTTCATCACCATCCCGGCGCCGCCGCCGTACGGGTAGTCATCCACCGTGGCGTGACGGTCGTGGGTGAAATCCCTGAGCTGGACCAGCCGGTACGTCACCAGCCCTGCCTGGGCCACCCGCCCGGGAATGCTCGCCGCCAGGTAGGGAGCCAGGACTTCGGGGAACAGGGTGACAACGTTGATGAGCATGGTCACGTGTCTCGCGTCCCCGCCCGCTCCGATCCAACCCAGGGCCCCGCTAACGGCTAACCGCTAACCGCTAACCCAAGTCGACCAGACCTTCCGGCAGTTCCACTACCAGCCTTCTGCCTTCCCGGTCTACCTGCCGCACCAGGTCCTTGCGATAGGGCAGCAGGAACTCGCGTCGCGGTCCCTGCACCTCCAGCGTCAGTCCGGCGGGCAGCTCGTACCAGGCGCTCACCAGCCCGAGGGGCTGCCCCTGCCGGTCCACCACCGCAAACCCGGGCAGCTCGTCGAGATAGACTTCATCCGGGTCCAGCCCGGCCAGGGTTTCCGCCTCGGCCGCGAGGAACATCCCCGTGATCCCTTCTACCGCCGTCCGGTTGCCCCATCCCCGGAAGGTCAGCAGCCACTCGCGATGGTAGGGCCGCGACCGGGCAATCTGGAGCGGGCCTTCGACCACGTCGCCCGCCAGGTTGATGACCCACACCTGCTGTCCCTGCTTCAGGGCCGACTGCGGCTCATCGCTGAGCGGGAAGACCGCCACCTCACCCTTGAGTCCGTGCGGCTTCCGGAGCCGCGCGACCAGCAGGCGACGGCCGGAGGGGTTCAAGCAGCCGAGATGATCCCGGCCTGCTTGAGCAGCGCCTCCACCGTCTCGCTGGGCGTGGCCCCCTTGGACAGCCAGGAGCGGGCCTTGTCCGCGTCGAGCTGGATCTTCTTGCCCTTCTCGGCTTTGGGGTCGTAGGTCCCCAGCACCTCGATGAAGCGGCCGTCGCGCGGATCAGTCCGCTCGGCGACGACGATGCGGTAGAGGGGAACCTTCTTCCGGCCGATGCGGCGCAGGCGAATACGAGTTGCCATCTTTCAGTCCTTCAGACGTTAGCCGTTAGCCGTTAGCCGTTAGCCGTCAGCCTTCAGCGGTTACCTGTTGCCTGTTGCGTGTACCCGTTTGCCCGTCAAATCGGGAATTGGCCGAAGGGCGACTTCATTCCCGGCTTCCCTGCACTCTTCATCAGTTTCTTCATCTGGTTGAACTGCGACACCAGCTGATTGACTTCCTGGACCGGGCGGCCGGAGCCTTTCGCAATGCGGAGCCGGCGCGACCCGTTCAGCACGTCGGGGTCGGCCCGCTCCTTCGGGGTCATGCTCAGCACGATGGCTTCGACGTGCTTGAGCCGCTTGTCGTCGATGTTCGCGGCCTTGAGCATCGCGGGGTTCATCCCCGGCAGCATCCCCAGCACGTTCTTGAGCGGACCCAGTTTCTGCATCTGGCGCATGGCGCTCAGGAAGTCTTCCAGGTCGAGCCCCTTCTTCGAGACCGCCTTCTTGGCGATTTTCTCGGCCTCTTTGGCGTCGACCGTCTGTTGCGCCTTCTCCACCAGCGTGAGAATGTCGCCCTGCTGGAGAATCCGCCCGGCCAGTCGCTCGGGGTGGAACGGCTCGAGCGCCTCGAGCTTTTCACCCACGCCGACGTACTTGATCGGCGCGTGGGTGACGCCGTAGATCGAAAGCGCCGCGCCGCCCCGCGCATCGCCGTCCATCTTGGTGAGAATCACCCCGGTGATGCCGAGGGCAGCATGAAAGCCCTGGGCAATCCGGACCGCGTCCTGGCCGGTCATGCCGTCGGCGACGAGGAGAATCTCGTGCGGCTTCACGGCCTCCTTGAGGCGGCGCAGCTCGCTCATCATCTCTTCGTCGATCTGGAGCCGGCCGGCGGTGTCGACCAGTACGGTGCGGGCCCGGGCCTTGTTGGCGGCCTCGATGCCGCGCTTGACCAGTCCGACTACATCGGACTGCCGGACGGTCGGACGGTCGGACGGTC
>DASTEX010000024.1:0-2367 GCA_035709185.1 Gemmatimonadales bacterium | reverse complement strand
CGCGGTCGTGTTCATACGGCCCCCTTTCGAGCCCGCCGGGCCCAGGCAGCGCGGATGAGGAAGAGCTGCACAATCAGGATTCCGAGCATCACCAGGCGGGACGCGGTGCGCACGCCGTGCTCGCTCTCGGGAATCCCGCTGTAGAGCAGCGTGGGAATGGCCTCGTCCTTGGTCCACCAGATCATCATGACCAGCAGGAACAGAGGGGTGACATAGGTGAGGATCGGCTTGAAGAAGCGGGGGATCCGGATCGAGGCGCCCTCATGAAGTTCCCGCCAGGCGTTCTCCGGCCCGTAGACCCAGATGAAGATGATCGACTCGACCAGGGCGAGGATGACGAGGCCGAACGTCCCGGCCCAGTAATCCCATTCGGCCAGGAAGCCCCGGGCGTTGAACATCACGTGCAGCAATCCCATGAGGATGGCCACGCCGCCGACGAGCCGCAAGGCCCGTTTCCGGGTGAGCCCGAAGTTCTCTTCCACGAAAGACAGGACCGGCGTGATCATCGATACGCTGGAAGTGATTCCGGCAACGAAGAGAAGCCCGAACCACATGAAGCCGGCCAGGAGAGTCATGACCGCACCGCCCGGCAGCTGGTTGAAGACCAGAGGCATGGCGATGAAGCCGAGGTCGAAGCTCCCACCCCGCGCGATGGCGACCGCGCCGGTCACGCCGAAGAACGTCACCACCGC
The DNA here is from genome assembly GCA_035709185.1 of Gemmatimonadales bacterium. Classification (GTDB taxonomy): domain Bacteria; phylum Gemmatimonadota; class Gemmatimonadetes; order Gemmatimonadales; family GWC2-71-9; genus SZUA-320. Next base: position 1,675 of record DASTEX010000024.1, on the reverse strand, counting down.
GGGAATGGCGAGCGATCCTCCCAGCACCACTTCCGCTGTCTCATTGGTCGAAGCGGTCGCTACTCCGGAAAGGACAATGTCGTCCTTCTTGGTCAGGTAGGACGCGTAGGCCTGCAGCGAACCCATACCCACCGAGAGCGTAAAGAAGATCTGTCCGGTCGCCGCCAGCCAGACCTTTGGGTTGCCCAGGGCCCCCCAGTCGGGCGTGTACATGAAGTTGAGGCCGTCCGAGGGGCTGCAGGTGGCGCCAGCCGCGCAGCCGGTCGCGTCCGCCACGCTCTGGGCCGGCAAGGTGAGGACCCGCACCACCAGGATGGCGGCGAAGACGAACAGGATCGGCATTCCGATCTTGGCCAGCTTCTCGATCCCGCCCGAGAGACCCCGGCTTACCACCCACAGGTTGATCCCGATGGTCACGATGAAGAAGGCAAACGGCACCCAGGTCGCGTGAACCGACGGGTCGGAGAGGTCCTGATAGGACGCCAGGAACTGCCGCATGCCCTCCTGGTCCAGCCCCCGGGTCTGCCCCAGCAGCGAGAAGAAGGTCCAGGCCAGGGTTTCCGATTCGATGTAGCAGTAGTAACAGAGCACCACGAACGGCATGAACAGTCCCAGCACGCCGAGATACTTCGACACCGGGTGGTTCCAGAGCGAATGGAACATCCCCGGGGTGGACCCTTCCCCGCGCTGGCCGCCGTGCCGCCCCACGCCCCACTCGATCCACATCAGCGGGATGCCGACCAGCAGAAAGGCGATGAAGTAGGGGATCATGAAGGTCCCGCCGCCGTTCTCGACCGCCTGGCGGGGGAACCGGAGGAAATTGCCGAGGCCGACGGCGTTGCCGGCCATGGCCAGGATCAGCCCGATGCGCGAGCCCCATCGCTCGCGGGGTTGTGCGGCTTCGCTCACGGACGCTCCGGTGTTAGGGGATTAGGCGATACCATTGACTGTCCTGGCTCCGTACGGGGTGCCAGGTTCCGTCGTTCCCGGTGCCGTATCTGGTTCATGGTTCAGCGTGCGGGTTATGGCCCGACGCTGGCTTCCAGTGCCAAACCCTGTACCCGGCACATTGAACGGCACCCGGCACCCGGCACGCGGGGCCATTCGGCCCCGCCGCAGGCCTCAGGTCACGCTGTAGTTAGGCGCTTCCCGGGTTATGACCACATCGTGCGGGTGCGATTCCCGCAGGCCCGCCGCGGTGATCCGCATGAACGCGACGTCCCGCTGGAGGCCGGAGAGGTCCTGCACCCCGCAATACCCCATGCCGCTGCGGATGCCGCCCACCATCTGGAACAGCACGTCCGCCACCGGGCCCTTGTACGGCACCCGTCCTTCGATGCCCTCGGGCACCATCTTGGCAGGCGAGATCTCGCCCTCCTGGAAATAGCGGTCGGCCGAGCCTTCCTGCATGGCCGAGAGACTGCCCATCCCCCGGATCATCTTGAACCGGCGGCCCTCCGCCAGGATCGATTCCCCGGGGCTCTCCTCGGTACCGGCCAGCATCGAGCCCATCATGACGCTCGCCGCCCCGGCCGCGAGCGCCTTCACGATATCGCCCGAGTACTTGATTCCCCCGTCGGCGATGATCGGCACGTCGCCGGCACCGCGAACTGCATCCATGATTGCAGTGATCTGGGGAACGCCGACGCCGGTGACCACCCGGGTGGTGCAGATG
>DASTEX010000023.1:0-3026 GCA_035709185.1 Gemmatimonadales bacterium | reverse complement strand
ATGATCTCGGTCCCGCCAGCATCGCCTGGCTGACCTGGCACCTGGGCTTCTGGTGGAGCATGGTGCTGGACCATTCGTTCGGCGAGGGCAGGCTGGTGCGCGAGGAAGTGGTTTGGCCCGGCGATGCCGACAGCGTCCGCCGCTGGCTGGAGGCCTTGCAGGACCGATGGCGGACGGTGCTCGAGATCCTGACGGACGATGATCTCCAGGCGACTCGTCGTACTCGCTGGCCCTTTCAGCAGCGCCCGTTCGGAGACGTGGTCGCCTGGGTCAACCTGGAGCTCACCAAGAACGCCGCCGAGATCGGCTATGTCCGGTTTCTCCATGCTGGGAGGAATACGAATGAAGAGTGCTGATTGCAGAGTGCAGATTGCAGAAGTGTTCTCCAATCGACCTTTGTCCAGTTAGGCATTACTTCTACAATCTGCACTCTGCACTCTGCATTCTTCATTGATACTGGACCAGCTTCACCGGTCCATCGATCAGAAGGCCGGTCCCGTGCGCATACCACTTGTAGCCCTTGTCGCCGTCGAGCGGATTGGCCTCCCGCACCCGGATGGTCCGGGTGAAGGTTCCCGCGGGCACGGTCACCTTGCCGGTCCCCACCACGGTGCCCTCATCCTCGGCGATGCCCGGTGCGGCCTCCATCTGGAACTTCACGCCGGGCGTGGGTGACGCCGGCATGGCGATGCCGGGCGCGTTCCCCGGCTGGTCTGCCCGCCAGGCTCCTTCGTGCGTCACCGATCCGTCGTCGTGGTAGATGTCCACCGCTTCTCCGAAATAGCACACCGTCCCGTCGGATGCCTGCGCGAAGTAGTTGCGCGAGACTTCCACCAGCTCTCCGTCGAGCTCCTCCCGCTCCTCCACCACCCGGGTCACCACTCCGGCCACGGTCTCGGTCTGGTTCAGCACCGTGATCGTCAGCTCGGCCGGCTCGCCGTCCTCCTCCCCCTCATAGCGCCAGACGTTTCCGACCTGGAGCGGAAACCAGGGGTTGGTCGATCCGGCCGTGAATCCACCCGCCGTCGGAGCGCAAATCGCGAGATCGAGCTGCTGCTGAAACGAAGCCTTCAGATCCGGACCGGCCGGCCCATCCGGCGTGCACCCGGCCAGGGAAAGGGCAATGACGGCAGTCACGGCGCTGAGATCGTCCCGGCTCATGGTTTCCTCCGTTGCAGTGCAGTTGCCGGAGGAGCCATCCAGCCGGTGTTTTGTGACGGTGACCCGGGTCCCCTCTTTCCGGAGCAGCAGCAGGTCACCGGCGCGGACCTCGATCCGCGGAGCCGTCCGCGGGATCAGCAGCTCGAAGTCCGCGGCACCGGCATTGTCGATCAGCAGCCGACCCCGGTTCGAGGTGAACGTCGCCAGGGCGGCCGGGCCCCGCACGATCACTTCCGCGCTGTCGATGAAGCCGACCCGGACTTCCCCTCGGCTCCGGGTGGAGCGGAACACGATGAGCAGCCCGGTTCCGGGGTCCACCGCAATCCCCGCCAGCTCCGGGCTGAGCGGCCCGGGCCGTTGCGGTGTTACCGGACCGGCCTGCTCCCGGTTCACCAGGGCCCGAACCCAGCCGGGTACCGGTGAACCCGGCAGGGCGTACGCCGCCGCCGCCATGCCTAACAGCAATGCGACGGCCGCCGCCGGCCGCAGTGCGCGCGACCGGCTTTGGCGGGCCCGGCGCCGGATCGCATCGGCGTCCACCCGGGGCAGCGGGTGATCCAGCCGCCGGAGCAGCGGATCGACCCAGTCGTCGTCAGGAGGAAGCGTGGTCACCGTAGATCCTCCGGAACCCCTGCCGCGCTCGCGCCAGCAGCGTTCCCACGCTGGCCTCGTTGAGCTCGAGCGCCCGCCCGATCTCGCGATAGCTGAACCCCTCCGCGTGGAGCAGCAGCAGCCGCCGGTCCCGCTCCGGCATCCGGTCGAGTGCTTCCCGCACCCGCCGGCGGGCCTCGTCGGCGCCTAACAGCTCATCCGGTCCTGGCCCCGGATCGGCCTGGAGCCGTTCGCCCCGGATGAGGCCGAGGAGCCGCCGCCGCCGGCGTTCGGTGGCGCGCTCGTTGCGGAACAGGTTCATCGCCACCGTGATCAGCCAGGCCGCCGGAAGATCGGGGACTTCGCCCCGGCGGTAGAGCCGCACGAACGCTTCCTGCGCCAGGTCGGCGGCCAGCGCGGGATCGCCGGAGAGCCGGTCGAGATAGCGGTAGAGCCGGTGAAAGGTCTCGTCGAACAGGGCATTGAATCGGGCCTCGAATCCGGAACGCGCCTCCGCCTGGCCCCGGGTGCTCGGGGCAATGGTCCACCGGTCGGATTCGACTACGCCAGGTTTGTTCACGGCCGTTCACCCAAGGAACCTGCCAGTCGCGGATCTGTGACGGGTTCCGGTCGAAGGCAGTCGAAGACAGTCAAAGACAGTCGAAGGGGGTACCGGCATTAACGGCTAACGGCACTAGAACTGCCAGTCGATTCCCGCCACCAGGGGCGCTCGGGGCCGCATCTCGATGAAGAACTCCTGGCCCCGGTCCGGGTCCCAGCCCCGGGCCAGGAGGTTTTTCCGGCCGAACACGTTGGTGATCGTGCCGAACGCACCCAACGAGACCTCCCGCCCGGCCAGGCGGATGTGCCAGTGGTGCCTGAGCCCGAGATCGACCCGGAAGTAGGCCGGCAGGCTGGTGCTGCCTGCGCCCTCGGGGTCGGCCCCGGGAGTGCCGCTGAATTCACAACCGAAATCGAGCAGGTTGCAGTTCTCATACTCGAGACCGCCGGTCAGGGGAGTGCCGCGCCGGCCCCAGGCTCCTTCCGCTCCCAGCCGGATCGAGGTGGCCGCCCCGGGGAAGACGATCACGCCGGCCTGAAGCAAGTGAGTTCCCGCGTGTTCCGGCGTGTAGGTCATTTCGCCCGGGTTCAGCCGGACCCGCTGCCAGCCATAGTTCGCGATCACTCCGAACCGGGCGTCACTCAGCCCGCCTTCGATGGAGAACCCGGTCGCGCGCCCACTGCCGGTGACGAACTCACCGGTGACGAAGGGG
>DASTEX010000022.1:0-4810 GCA_035709185.1 Gemmatimonadales bacterium | reverse complement strand
GAACTGGCCCAGCGGCTCACGCGGAGCCATCTTGAGCTGGTGGACAGCGCGGTGAGCGAAATCGTCCAGAACTACATCGACTCACTGCTGACGACCCCGACCCCGTACGACGCGGCGCCGCCCAGCTGGACCACCGAGCTGGGCGGCAAGACCTTCGGGATCGATCAGAAATTCATTCACCTGGGCGGGCTCAAGATTCCGACCGCAGTCCTGGCGCTGCTGCCGATTCCGCAGGTGAGCAACGTGGACCTGCGGACCTCCCAGCGGCTGGCCGACATCCGGGCGGATCTGCAGTACGCGGCCCAGCGGTCCCAGAACATGGAAGACTTCAAGCGCGCGATCCGCGAGCTGCGCGAGCGGCGGCAGCGCGAACAGGAATTCGAACGCAACCAGCGGCGCGCGCCGGCGGACACGACCAGGCCATGAAGCTGCTCGATCGGGACGAAACCATTCTGCTGGTGACCGGCACCTCCGAGCCGGCCGTGCAGAAGGATGCGCCGCTCGCGGCGTGGCTCCAGGACGAGATCAATCGCCGGGGTTCCGGGGTGCCGTTCCGCCGTGCTCTCACGGTGGAGGATGCGGCCTACGTGGGCACGCCGTCCTTTCACGAGAATCCCACCATCGCAATCGGCGGCCCGGGCTCCAACGCCGTGGTGCAGCACTTCTCCGACCTGCTGCCCACGGTATGGGCCCGCGAGGACAAGAGCTTCATCCAGATGGGCGTGGACGGGCGGGGCCGCCAGGTGGCGCTGTGGGGGATGGATGCCGCGTCCACCCGGACCGCGGTGGAGGCGTTCGTGGAAGAAGGCATGCTGGACGCGCTGCTCGAGCGGATCTGGGCGTTCAAACCGGTCGTCAATACTTAGTCGAAGACAGTCGAAGGCAGTCGAAGACAGTCGAAAACGGTAGGGTGGAAGCGACTACCTTCGACCGTCTTCGACTTTCAGTCGGCGCAGGGCTTCGTCCCGTCCCACCGCCACCAGCAGCTCGTTCACCGGCTCCGACACCGTGGTACCGGTCAGCGCCACCCGGATCGGCTGCATCAGGTCGCCCAGCTTGATGCGGTTCGATTCCGCGGTGTGCTTCAGGGTTTCCACCAGGTGCTCAGCGGTCCAGGCTGATTCGGTCACGGTCGCAAGCGTCTCGGCGGCCAGGGCCAGGTTGGTGGCGAAGGCCGGGCCGAGCTTCTGGCGCAGCGCCGAAGCCTTCTCGTCCTCCGCGATCCGGCTGGCGTCGAGCCGGACCGCGACCTGGTCCGCCAGCTGCAGCACCGTGCGCGACCGGGCCTTCACCGCATCGATCAGCGGCTCCAGCCGGACCCCATTGAGCGGCACGCCCAACCGGTCCAGCTGTCGGCGGACCGGCTCGACCAGCTCGGTCGCGGGCAGAGCCGAGAGGTACTGACCGTTCATCCACTCCAGCTTGGTCAGGTCGAACACGGCCGGCTTGCTCTGGATTCCCTCCAGGGTAAAGCGCCGGATCAGCTCGGCTTCCGGCATGATCTCGAGGTCTTCTCCGGGCGACCAGCCTAACAGCGCCAGGAAGTTGCGCATGGCCGCCGGCAGGATGCCCTTGTCCTGGTAATCGCCGAGGGCGGTGGCACCGTGGCGCTTGGACAGCTTCTTCCCATCCATGCCCAGGATGACCGGCACGTGGGCAAAGACCGGCAGCGCGGCGCCGAGCGCGCGGTAGAGCGCGATCTGCTTGGGGGTATTGGAAATGTGGTCGTCGCCCCGGATGACGTGCGTGATCTGCATCGCCACGTCGTCCGAAACCACCGCCATGTTGTAGATGGCGGAGCGGTCGCTCCGGAGGATGATGAAATCGTCCAGGTCGCGGCCCTGGAACGTGATGGTGCCGTGCACGGCGTCATCCCAGGAGATCTCTCCTGCAGGCATGCGGAAGCGGATGACGGAAGGCTCGCCCGCAGCGGCGCGGGACGCCGCCGCCACGGGATCGAGCCGGCCGCAGCGTCCGTCGTAGCGGAAGGCCGTGCCGGCCCGCTCGGCCGCTTTCCGCTGCTGATCGAGCGCTTCGGCCGTGCAGAAGCAGTGATACGCCTTGCCCTCGGCCAGGAGCCGCTCGGCGTCCCCCCGATGGCGCCCGGCGTACTCGCCCTGGAAATACGGTCCCTCGTCCCAGTCGAGGCCCAGCCAGCGCATCCCGTCCAGGATCACCCTAGTGTGCTCGTCGGTGCTCCGCTCCCGGTCGGTGTCTTCGATCCGCAGGACGAACACACCACCGGTATGGCGGGCGAAGAGCCAGTTGAACAGGGCAGTGCGAGCACCCCCGACGTGCAGGTAACCGGTGGGGGAGGGAGCGAAGCGAACTCGGGGCATAGACTCAGGACGTAGGGATGAGGACTAAGGACTAAGAGGATCGGTGAAGTGGAGGGCAGGACCGCCGAATCACTGGGAGTTACTTAGTCCTGAGTCCCTGGACCTTAGTCCTGGAGTACGGAGTGGGAGGGATTCGAACCCTCGATAGGGATTTTGGCCCCTATAACGGTTTAGCAAACCGCCGCCTTCAGCCTCTCGGCCACCACTCCCGGGCAGACAAACGTAACTAGTCCCGAGTCGCCGGTCACTAGTCGTGCGCGAGATCCCGGTCCGGCTTGAGGAGAAGCCGGAACACGGCGCCGGGCGAATTTCCGACAAATTCCAGCGTGCCGCCGTGAGCTTCGGCCGCGGCGCGAGCGATCGCCAGGCCCAGCCCGCTGCCCTCGGCCCGGGGTCGAGCCGGGTCCCCCCGGAAGAAGCGTTCGAACAGCTGGGAAGCCTGCTCGGGAGGGATGCCGGGACCGGTATCCCGGACCTCGTATCCGGGGGTCGGCTTGTGGATCACCTTCACGGTGACGGTTCCGGGCACGGCGGTGTATTTCACACCGTTCTCGATCAGGTTCCGCAGCGCCCGCTCGAGCAATTCACCCGAGCCCTTCACGGCGGTGTGTTTCCCCTCGACCTCCAGGGTGATTCCGCGTTCCAGGGCCGGAGCCCGGTAGCGGTCCACCACGCTGGTGGCCAACTCGTGGAGGTCGAGTTCCTCCGTCAACTGGTTCCCCTCGCCCGACTCGGCCCGCGCCAGCAGCAGCAGATCGCTGGTCAGGTGCGACAGCCGGAGGACTTCGTCGCGGCAGCGGGCCAGGACATCCCGGTATTCCTCCGAGGTGCGGGGGCGCTTGAGGGCCACTTCGATTTCACCCCGCAGCACATTGAGTGGCCCGCGCAGCTCGTGGCTCGCGTCCGCCGTGAAGCGCTGCTGGCTCCGGAACGCCGCGTCCAGGCGCTCCAGCATGGCGTTCAGCACGTCGACCAGGCGGCGGAACTCGACGACATCGGCATGGGCCGTTATACGCGCCGCGAGCGACCCCGCTCCGACCGCTTCGGCCTGGGCGGTGATTTCCCGGGTGGGCCGGAGCGCGGCGCTGGCCAGGCGCCACCCGACGACGTACGCCGTGGCGATCAGCAGGAGAGCCAGCACGCCCACCAGGATGGTGAAGCTCCGAACCGTTCGTTCGAGGGGGGCGGTCGGCGCTGCGACCTGGAGCAGATGGTTGCCGTGCGCTTCCCCTACCAGTCTCAGGGGGTACGCCAGACTCCGGATCCGCTCCCCGTCAGGCAGGCGATGGGTCACCCAGCCGAGACGGCCCGCGCGCGCCTCGCTCAGGGCCTCGAGCGGGAGGGTGAGGTTGGCGGTCAGGTTGTCGCTTCGCACCAGCGGCACACCATCGCTGGTCCAGAGCTGGGCATAGCGAGTCAGCTCGGGCATGCCGACGCCCCGGGTCAGCAGGACGCCTTCGTGGAACTGGAAAGCCGAGCTGGTCGCGGCGGCGCCCGCGTTGGCTTCGGTTTCGGCGATGCGGAGCAGGGTGGCGTTGAGCTGGCGCCAGAGCAGTGATCGCAGCACCAGAATCATGGTGAGCGCCACCACCAGGAACAGGACCAGCGCGCCTACGCCGACCCGCAGCGCCAGGGCCGCCCGAAACGAGCGCATTACCCTTCCGCGCTTCTCAGAACGTAGCCGACGCCCCGCACCGTGTGGATCAGGCGGGAGGCGCCTCCTTCTTCCAGCTTCTTCCGAAGATTGGAAATGTGGGCATCGACCACATTGGTGCCCGGATCGAAGGTCATGTCCCACACCTTGTCGAGCAGGTTGGTGCGGGTCATGACGTGCTCGGGGTGCAGCATCATGTGCTCCAGCAACCGGAATTCCCGGGGAGCGAGGTCGATCCGGCGGCTGCCCCGCCGCACGGTCCGCCGAACCCGGTCGACCTCCAGGTCGGCGAGGCGGAGGATTGCGTGAGGCTCGCCGCCCGCCCGGCGGCCCAGGGCGCGGACCCGGGCGAGCAGCTCATCGAAGGCGAACGGCTTGGTGAGGTAATCATCCGCGCCGGCATCCAGGCCCCGGACCACATCGGGAGTGGAGTCCCGCGCGGTGAGCATCAGGATGGGGGTAATGTTCCCGTTGCGCCGGAGCTCCCGGGCTACTGCCAGCCCGTCACGAACCGGCAGCATGATGTCGAGGATGATGAGGTCGTAGGGGTGAATGGCTCCGAGCCGGGCAGCCGTCTCGCCATCCGCAGCCACATCCACGGCATGGCCTTCTTCCTCGAGTCCCTGCACCAGGAAGCGGGCCGCTTTGGCATCATCCTCGGCTACCAATACTCGCATCTCAAGGACCCTTAATGCGCCATTGAGGAACCGGTAATCCAGTTGTGGTACATAACACTAACAGGACTCAGGACTGAGGACTCAGGACTGAGGCACACAGGGGCTGGACCCGCTGGGCCGAACGTTCTTCGCCGGAGCCT
>DASTEX010000021.1:0-3598 GCA_035709185.1 Gemmatimonadales bacterium | reverse complement strand
GTTGAAGATGTGGGCGTCGATGACTCCAGTCCGGTTGACGAACCCGGCGGCGTCGTTGAAGCCGTCCTCCACCGCTCTGACGCCATAGTTGAAACCCCACTGGCGCCCGGTCCGGTCCCACGTGGCGGACAGGTAGGGGTTGCTCCGGCTGACTCCGGCGCTGTCGGTCCACGACTGTACCGCCTGCAGTTCCACGTAATAGAGCCGGGAGTGGTAGAGCCGGAGATCGGCTCCGGCCAGTCGGGAATAGTCCCCGCCGTCTTCTCGCGTGGTCAGCACCCCGCCTAACGTGGAATTCTGTCCCAGGTCCCGGCGCAGCCGCATCACACCAAAGAACGGGTGGTGATCTCCAGTCCAGGACTGGTCTTTCCCGTCGAAGGCCAGCAGGGTGGCAATGTTGGTGCTGGCCACCTTACCTGCCAGCTTCACCCCTCCTTCCGGCGCCACGATCCGGCGGGTGTAAATCAGCTGATTGGGAGTGTCGAACAGCTCGAGGCCGTCGAGGAAGAACGGCCGCTTCTCGGGGTAGAACAGGGAAAAGCGCTCGTTGAGCAGCACCTGGCCCACGTCCGCTTCCACCTGGGAAAAGTCGGGGTTGACGGTGCCGTTGAGCGTGAGGTTCTGGCGGATGCCCCACCGGACGTCTCCGCTCAGCTCACCGTCGGAGGCGTAGTCCCAGCCCTCGGGGGTCTCGGGTGAGCCATCCAGCCGCGCCACTGCCGTGGGAGTGAGCTCCAGCACCAGCCCCCGCCGCAGTTCCCGCAGGCCCGTCAGAGTACCCGATTGACCCAGGAAGCTGGCATTGGCCCGGACGGCCGGTGCCCAGGTGTCCTGGTACCCGGAGTGCTGCACCCGGCGAAGCACGTGAATGCCCCAGTTCTGGACTTCCGCTTCCTGGTAGCGCAGGCTCTTGAACGGGATTCGGATCTCCACCTCGTACCCGCCGTCTACCAGCCGCCCGCGGGACTCGAAGACGTAATCGGGATTGAGGTCCACCGTGCCGTCGAGCGGGTTGATGTTGCCGGTGCCGCCGCCGGTAGCGGACTGGCCACCGGCCCCGCCGCCGAACTGATCGCTCCGGGTCCCGTCCTGCTGCACCCCGAGGGCGTTGACGCCGAAGAGGAAGGCGAGCCGCCGGTCGTTGTTCGTGTCGAGCAGGATCTGGACATGATCCTCACTCGCGATGTTGTCGCGGTTGGCCCGGGTGGCACGCACCACGTTGCCGTGATTCTCCCGCGCGCGGATGCCGAACCAGATGGCGTCGGGCGCGTACCAGACCAGCACCTCGGTCGCCTCCTCCGCGGCCCGTCCATCCACCGGCTGAAACTGCGAGAAGTCGGTGAGCCGGGCCGCCCGGCTCCAGGCGCTCTCGTCGAGCCGGCCGTCCACCGCCGCCTGGGCCTCGAGCCGGGGAATCGCCACGCTGAGCTGGTTGCCGCGGCCGCTGTAGACCGGAAGAGTGTCCTGGCCGAAGGCCAGGGTCAGCAGGGTTGTGATGAGCATGGGGGGAGAAATCTAGGCTGCAGGCGGTCAGGCAGGCAGTATTCGTTGCGGGGCCACCTGGTGCGTCATCCGCCGGTCGAGTCTTGTCCGTCCGCCTGCCCGCCCGCCCGCCTGTCCGCCTGCCCGTCAGACCAGCAGTCCCACCAGCCCTCCAATAACCACTGCCACTACCCCGATGGCGATCCGGCGCTTGAGGTCGCCGCTGCCGAGGGCCAGGACCATCCCGCCCTTCACCAGCGTGTTCGACAGCGCGGCAATGGTTATGGACCGGGCGGCCACGTCCGCCGCACCTCCGTCCCGGGCATAGTTGGCCATCGAGAGGGTAATGGCATCCATGTCAGTCAGGCCCGCCAGGCCGGCCACGACGTACATACCACTCGGCGGAAGAAACCGGCGGGCCAGGGCCACGATCACCAGGACGATCGCGAACACGGCAGCGAACTTGGCCGCGGCCGTCAGGCTGAACGGATTCTGAAACGGGACATCGTCGCCCGACGTGTCGTCCACCCCCCGCCGCAGGAAATACGCGCCCGCCCCCACACTGGCGGCCGCCATGAGCCCGAGCGGGAGCGCCACCCTGGGAAGGAGCGGGCGGTACACAATGAACACTTCCACGAACACCCGCAGGATCATGACCAGCCAGGCCAGCAGGATGCCGGCGGCGAGCACGTCGCTCGCGACCGCCTTCCGCTCCGTGCTCCGCCGGGAGAACGACAGCGTGACCGCCGTGCTCGACACCATGCCCCCGAAAATCCCGGTCAGAGCCGTCCCCCGGGTCTGGCCCAGCAGCCGGACGGCCACGTACCCGACCAGGCCGAGACCGGCGATCAGGATCACCAGCAGCCAGAGCGAACGGGGATTGAGGGTATCGAGCGGATCCAGCGTGCGGTCGGGCAGGATCGGCAGGACGATGAAGCTGGCGATCAGGAGCTTGATGACGGCGTAGAGATCGTCTTCGCCGATCTTCGCCACCGCCCCATGCATCTGGACCTTGAACGCCAGCACGGCCGAGGTGGTGATCCCCAGGCCCACGGCCAGGGAGGGCCAACCGAACATCACCAGACCGCCTAACAAGACGGTGACCACCGCGGCCACTTCAGTGGTGAGTCCCGCGGTCGCGGTCCCGGCCCGAACCGTCAGGGCGTACCCGGTGAGCACCAGGATGGTCGACAGCACCAGGGCCACCACAAAAATGGACGGGGCATCCAGCCGGACCGAAAGCCAGGCCGACACCGCCCCCGCCATGGCCAGGAGGGTGAAGGTCCGGATGCCGCCGATCGCCTGCTCGGCCTCGACGGCCTTGCGCTTCTCCCGCTCCAGTCCGATCAGAGCGCCGATGAAGAGCGCGACGGCGAAGTTGCGAACGTCGGTTGGGTCCATTGACGATTGACAATTGACGATTGACAATTGCGTCAGGCGGGAATCGGCCAGCCCGACTCGAACGGCCAGTCGCAATTGTCAATCGTCAATCGACAATCGTCAATGGGGGAGCCGTGCGCATTCTGACGGGCATGTCCGGGTTCGCCTATCGGGAATGGAAGGGCCTCTTCTACCCCGAGGGGATATCCCACGGCGACATGCTGGGCTACTACGCCACCCGGTTTCCGGTGGTGGAGATCAATGCCACCTTTTACCGGATGCCCACCGAGAAGGTCCTGGCCGACTGGGCGGGACAGGTGCGGGAGGGGTTTCGCTTTACCATCAAGGCCTCCCGCCGGATCACCCATGACCACCGGCTCCAGGACGCGGACAGCCTGATCGCCTATTTGTTCCAGACCACGGCGGCGCTGGGCGGCAAGCGGGGCCCCTTGCTCTTCCAGCTTCCGCCTAACATGAAGAAGGACATGGACCGGCTGCGGGGCTTCCTCAAGCTGCTGCCCCGGGCCGCCGCCGTCGCGCTGGAGTGCCGCCACTCGTCCTGGTTCGACGACGAGGTCTACGCCGCACTGATGGAGCGCGAGATTGCGCTGGTGGTCGCGGAGCAGGAGGACTGGGCCACGCCGATTCACGCCACCGCGCCCTGGGGCTATGTCCGGCTCCACCGCCCCGGCTACACCGACGACGCGCTCAGCGCCTGGCTCGACCGGATCCGCTC
>DASTEX010000020.1:0-5310 GCA_035709185.1 Gemmatimonadales bacterium | reverse complement strand
ACCGTCATCATCACCGGCATGATGTACAGCATCATCTTCATCTGCGGATTGGGCGGCATGCCCATCTGGCCGATCTTGGTGACGGCGTACATCGAGACGCCCATCAGGACCGGGATGATGTAGAGCGGATCGGGCCGAGAGAGGTCGGTGAGCCACAGGAACGGCGCTCCCCGCAGCTCGATCGTGTTCTGGAAGACGAAGAACAGGGCGAACAGAATCGGCATCGGGAGCAGCATCGGCCAGCAGCCGCCCAGCGGATTGACCTTGTGCTCCTTGTACAGCTTGAACATCTCCTGCTGCAACCGCTGGGGATCGTTCTTGTAGCGCTCCTGCACATCCTTCATCAGCGGCTGGACCGCCTGCATCGCCATGCTGGCGCGCATCGCCTTCTGGTTGAGGGGCCAGAGCGCCAGCCGCACGAAAATCCCGAACAGCACCAGCCCCCAGCCGTAGGCGATGCCGAAGTCCCGCATCTTCACCAGCAGCCAGCGCGCGCCCACCGCCACCGGCCGGATGATGGTCCGGAACCCGGGCCAGCCGTAGGGATTTACGTCGTAGAAGTCGTGCCCCATCCCCCGCAGCCGGTCATACTCCATGGGACCGCTATACAGCCAGTACTGGAAGTCGCCGGCCGCGGTCACCGGCAGCCCGACCTGGATGTCGGCCCGCGTGGGACGGCGCCGGGCGTCAATCGGCGCCGCGCGGACCCCGCTCAGCCGCCCCGCGCTGCCGTCGGTGGAGTCAACCGAGAAGAGCGCCGTGACAAAGTACTTGGACTTGACCGCCACCCACTGGAACGGACCGCCCAGCTCCGTCGGCGCCTCGCGCTCCAGGCTGCTGAAGTTCTTCTTCTCGCTTTCCCGGGCGCCTTTGGTCACGATCGCCAGGTTGGTCTGGTGCTCGACCGAGTCCGATTCGACGTTGGCGATCCCCGGTCCCAGCCCTACCAGCAGCACGCCGCCGGCCGGGCCCAGTCCCGTTACCCGGCCATCCACCGAAATCAGGTAATTGTCGGGCCGGAAGCGGTAGACCAGCTGTACCGTCACCTCGCCCCGGCTCGCGCTGAAGGTCAGCGCCGTGCCGGCCGTGGTGACCTCGACTTCATCCGCCGAGGGCGAGAAGTCCCAGTCCCGGAGCAAGAGGGTATCTCCTCCCGCCACCAGCCGCAGGCCCAGGACGTCGCTCGGCTCGGGCATGAGCTGCGCTGCTGAATCCCGGGTTCCTGGCTCCAGGGATCGATACTGCCGGAGAACGGACTCCACCAGGCGGGCGCCGCGGGTGCTGATGCCGTAGCTGAACAGAGGGGAGTTCACTCGAACCACTCGGGCCGGCGTGGTATCCGCGCCCGGCGCGGCGGTAATCACCGGCGGCGGCAGAGGGGCCACCGGCGGGACCGCGGTCACCGCCGAATCGGCCGGCGGCACCCGGCGGGGAGGGCGCTTGAACAGCACCGCCGGGAGCAGCGCGATGGCCATCATCAGAGCCAGGGCAATCAGTACGCGACGGTCCATTGTACCGGAAGCATTGAAGGTCGACTAAAAACGATTGCAGAGTGCAGATTGCTGATTGCAGAGTGTAGAAGTCCTTAACGCAACCCGGTGATCGGGAATGGCACCCCTTCTACACTCTGCAATCAGCAATCTGCACTCTGCAATCATGGCACCGGATCATACCCGCCGGGATTGAATGGATGACAGCGCATCAGCCGCCGCAGGCCCAGCCAGCCGCCCCGCATCAGCCCGTAGCGCGTGATGGCCTCGAGCGTGTATTGCGAGCAGGAGGGCGTAAACCGGCAGCTCGGCGGCAACCCGGGTGAAATGAAGCGCTGGTAACCGCGAATCATCCACCCCGCGAATGCCCGGGGCCAGTACCGGACGGGGACTTTCATTCCGTGCTCCCCGGTCACTCCCGCTCGGCCGCTCCCGCGCGGCCCGGTTTTCCGGTCCAGGTCGAGAACTCGGAGCGCAGCTGGTCGAAGCTCAGACCGTAGGCACTACGCCGGGCCCGCACCACTACGTCGACTGCGCCCGCGGTCGACTGCAGCTCCCGGCGCCAGATTTCCCGGAGCCGCCGCCGCAAACGATTGCGGGCCACCGCGGTTGACTGAAACCTGGGAACGATCAGTCCCATCCGTGGGTGGCCCGCCGAATTGTCCGTCCAGTACACATCGAGGTTACCCAGCTTTCGCCGCCGGCCGCTCTCGATGATCCGCCGCAGATCACTGGCGGAGACCAGCCGCCGCTCGCGCGGAAGCTGCTGCTCCTGCGTCAGGATCCCCCGTGCTTGGTCGGGATCCGCACGGTCAGCCGCTTGCGGCCCTTCTTACGCCGGCGCGACAATACCGCCCGCCCCCAGCGGTCTTTCATCCGGGCCCGAAACCCGTGGGTCTTGACTCGCCGCTTGTTCCGCGGCCGATAAGTCGGCTGCATCCATGCCTCCCAATAAGCCGCGAAACGTACCCGGGAACCGGGTCTAACGTCAAGGGAAACAAGGCACTGCAGGAGCAGCGGCAAATCGGATTCCTCTGGCTACCGGGATCTGAACTGTCATTCCATGAAGCTGACGACTGATGGCTGACAGCTACCGGCCCAGGAGCCAAAAGTGGTGCACGACTACGGCATTGACTTTTCCACAAGCGGGCCTAGAATTGCCTTCCCCTGACTTCACCTTCCGCTCCAATACGAGTTGCAATGCAGCTATCCGCCCGAGAAGCGTGGTCCCGTATTTTGGATGCCGCGCGCGGAGAACTGCCCGACCAGACCATTCAGACCTGGCTCGCACCCACGGAGCCGCTGGCGCTGGAAAGCGGCCAGCTGGTCGTGGGTGCACCGGATGAATTCGCGGTTCAGTGGAACGAGACCAAGCACGCCCCGCTCCTCGCCAAACTCGCGGCCGGCGTGCTGGAATCGCCCACCGAAGTCGTGTTCCGGGTGCTGGACGACCGGAAGAAGCGCCCCCAGATGGATTTCTTCGTGGCGCCCCCGGCCGAGAACCAGTCCAGCGCCGCGGTCAATCCCTCGGCTCAGCCGCTCAACGAACGTTACACCTTCGACACGTTCGTCATCGGCAAATCCAACGAGCTGGCCGCCGCGGCGGCGCACGCCGTGGCCGAGGCACCGGGCAGAACCTACAATCCGCTGTTCATCCACGGGGCCACCGGGTTGGGCAAGACCCACCTGATGCAGGCCATCGCCCACCACGTCCTCAAGCGCCGCCCCTCCACCCGGGCGCTCTACGTGGGCTGCGAGCAGTTCATCAACGAAGTGATCGAAGGGATTCACGGCCGGACCATGCCGGAGCTCCGGCGCCGGTACCGCCAGGAGGTGGACCTCTTCCTGGTGGACGACGTGCATTTCCTCGAGGGCAAGGAAGCCACCCAGGAAGAGTTCTTCCACACCTTCAACGCGCTCTACGAGGCCGGGAAGCAGATCGTCCTCACCTCCGATCGCCATCCCAACGAAATCCCCGGGCTGGAGGAGCGGCTGGTCAGCCGGTTCGTGTGGGGCATGGTGGCCGACATCGGGCATCCCGACCTGGAGCACCGGATCGCGATTCTCCGGAAGAAGGCGGAGCAGGACCACCTCGAGCTGGCCATCCCCGACGACGTGCTCTCGTTCATCGCCCAGAACGTGCGGAGCAGCGTCCGGGAGCTCGAGGGCTGCATCATCAAGCTCCTGCTCTTCGCCTCGCTCAAGCATCGCGAAGTCACCATCGAGCTGGCGCGCGAAGCCCTGGCGGACAAGATCCGTTCGGAAGACGAGGACGGCACTGTCGCGCCACGGTCGCTGCCGACGATCGATCGGGTGCAGGACATCGTCGCGCGCCGCTGGGGCGTTACGCCCGAAGGCTTGCGTTCGAAGGCGCGCATCAAGAGCCTCACCGTGCCGCGGCAGATCGCGATGTACCTCGCGCGCGAGATGCTGCAGATGCAGCTGGTCGAGATCGGGCTCGCGTTCGGCGGGCGCGATCACTCCACCGTGATTCACAGTGTGGAGAAGGTCCAGAAGCAATTACAGCGCGATCGCGCGTTCCGCGAACGAGTTGAGTCCGCGCGGCAGGAGCTGCTGGCGGTCTGATTCGTTCAGGCGAATGTGAATGCTGTGGAGGGTCCGGAAAACTCCGGATCGGTCAACCCGAGAAGCGCGCTTGTCCAGACGGCCAACAGCGCTTCCACATGAACCAGAGAAAGGTGAGCGGCATGCCGGCACGAGTTGGCCGCCTCGTCCACATTTCCCCGCTCTCTACTACGACTACTGTTATTTCTTATATGGTAGATTCAGTTCTCTTCCCACGCCTGGACGTTGCATGAAGTTCACCATCACGCGGGACAGTCTGCAGGAAGGATTGGTGGCCGTCGCCGCAGCGGTGCCGGCCAAGACCACCCTGCCGGTGCTGTCGAACATCCTGGTCGAAGCGGGTAAAGACGGGCTCCGGTTGTCCGGAACCGACCTCGATATCGCCGTCTCCACCACTGTCGCCGCATCGGTTGATCAGGACGGAGCAATAACCCTGCCGGCCCGGAAGCTGGTCGAGATCGTACGGGAGCTGCCCAGCGCGGGAATCCGGGTGACGGGCTCGGGGGAACAGCGGGTTTCGCTCGAGTGCGGCCGGTCCCGCTTCAAGCTCCTCGGACTATCACGGGAGGAATTCCCCGCGTTCCCCGCGGTGAAGTTCGACCAGAGCTGGAAGGTGAAGTCGGGCGATCTCCAGAAGCTCATCTCCCACGTGGCCTTCGCCGCCAGCACCGAGGAGAGCCGGCCGATCCTGAACGGGGTGCTCTGGGAGCTCCGGCCCGACCGGATGCGGATGGTCGCCACCAACGGCCACCGGCTCGGCCGGATGGATGTTCCCCTGACCGGCACTGCCGCCACCTCGGCCGACCTGATCGTGCCGCCCAAGGCGCTGGAGCAGATCCGCCGGTTGTTCAAGGCCGAGGAAGAGATCGAGATCGCCCGGAGCGAAAACCATCTCGGCTTCCGGTCCGATTCCACCCAGATCTTTACCCGGCTGATCGAGGGACCCTATCCCAACTACGAACAGGTCATTCCCCGGGAGAATGACAAGGTCGTGACGGCCGACCGCTCAGCCATCACCTCGGCCATCCGCCGCATGAGCACCGTGGCGAGCGACCAGACCCATCGGATCCGGATGGCGTTCGCGTCGGGAACCTGCAAGCTCTCGGTCCAGACCCCGGACCTGGGCGAGGCCCAGGAAGAGCTGGCGGTGACCTACGAGGGCGATCCGCTGGAGATCGGCTTCAACGCCACCTACCTGCTCGAGATCCTGAAGTTCATGCCCACCGATGAAGTG
>DASTEX010000019.1:0-3670 GCA_035709185.1 Gemmatimonadales bacterium | reverse complement strand
GCGGTCTCGACCACGATCAGCCGGGCTCGGCCCGCGATGGCATTCTCCATCGCCTGAAGCAGCAGGGTGCCGATGCCCTGGCCCTGACAAGCGGGATCGACCACGATCCAGTACAGATCGAAGGTCCCGAGGGTGCAGGGGGTGGGGCCCCAGCAGATCCAGCCGACCAGGCGCCCGTCGCGCTCGGCCCCGATGGATTCGTAGGTATCCAGACGCCGGGCGGCAGCGTCGAAGACCTCGAGCGCCACCGGGAGCTCATCGTCCCGGAAGACGCCCACCGCCCGGGTCATGGCTTCGACCGCGGCGTGGTCCGCCGGCGCTAACGGCCGGAGCACGGCGCTGCCGGCGGCGAGGGTCATCCCGTGACCTGTCGCACCAGCCGGTCGGCCGCCGAGCGCCGTCCCGCACGGTCCAGCGCCTCTTCCACCACCCTGGCGACCAGCATGTCGTAGTCCCAGCCGAGCACCCGCGCCATCCCGGCAAAGCCGGCGTTGGTGGAGAGGTCGGGGTTGGGGTTCACTTCCAGCACCCAGGGTTCGCCGTCGGGGCCGACCCGCAGATCCACCCGGCCATAGCCCTCGCCCCCGAAGGTCTCCCACGCCAGCCGGGCCACATCAACGATGTTCTCGGCCAGGTCGGGCTCGACCACCGCGGGACAGACCGGGACCGTCCCCTTGTATTCGGGACTGTCCTCCACCCACTTGGCGGCGTAGGAAACGATCCTCCAGTAGCCGTCCGCCAGGGTATCGAAGGAGACCTCGGAGATCGGAAGCACCTGCTGGCCGAGAAAGCCGACGGAGAACTCGCGGCCGTCCACGAATTCCTGAACCAGCACCTCCTCCCATTGCTCGCTGATCCGGGCCAGGCGCTCCTTGACCGCCTTCTTGGTAGCGCAGACCGCCCCGTTCTCGATCCCGACCGAGGCGTCCTCACCCGACGGCTTCACAATGACCGGCAGGCGAAGACCGGTGGGGAGCTGGTTGCGCCGCGCGATCGCAAAGGGGGGCACCGGCACACCGGCGCGGTCCAGCAAGGTGTTCGCGACGTGCTTGCGATGGCAGAGCGTGATGGCCGAGGCGCGGCAGCCGGTAAACGGTACGCCGATCAGCTCGAGCGCCCCGACCGACCAGTCCTCGTAAGAGGCGACCCCGCTGATGCCCTCGATCAGGTTGAAGACCAGATCGCAGCGCTGGAGCTTGCCGAGCCAGCGCACGTCATGCATCAGGACCGGAACCAGGCTGGTGCTGTGCCCCAGCCGCTTCAGGCTGGTCTGCACCTGCCGCACATTCTCCATGACCGACACCACATCGGCCTCGGTCCAGTCGGAGGACCCGCCATCATAGGCGATCGCGACTTTCACGCGGCCGCCGCGGCGAGCAGACGGCGGCCCGAAATCCGGCGCCAGGCGATGTCGGCGACAGTCTGGATCAGCTGATCGTACGACATGCCGGCGGCGCGGGCCGCCATGGGGAAGCACGAATTGTCCCGCGGATCGGGAAGGATGCCCGGCAGCGGATTGAGCTCCACGATCAACGGCCGCCCCTCCGCGGTGCACCGGACATCGATCCGGCACCAGTCCCGGCATCCCAGCGCATGGTAGGCGCCGAGCGCCACCGCCCGAATCTCCCCGGCAAAGTCTTCCGGGATCCGGGCCGGGCACTCGTAAATATCGAGCGGCGCCTCCAGGGTGTCCCAGAGCCACTTTGCTTCGTAGCCGTAGATGGGCGGAGCGCCTTCGGGAAGACAGTCGAACCGGAGCCCGACGATGGGGAGACAACGGGCTTCGGGACCATTGCCCAGGACCGCCACGGTGAATTCCGGGCCGGGCAGATAGGTCTCGATCAGGACCGGCTGGCGGTACGCCTTGAGCAGGTCGCCGGTCAGGGCGAGCAGCTCGGCCCGGTTGTAGCAGACGTTCCGGGTGGTAATCCCCTTCCCCGATCCTTCCAGCGCCGGCTTGGCGAACGCCGGAAACGAGAGCTTGAGTTTCCTGGCTTCCGCCTTGGTTTCGACCAGGGCGAAGGGAGCGGTCGGAATTCCGTGATAGCTCAGGATCTCCTTGGACCGTCCCTTGTGCAGGGTCAGGGAGAGGGTCAAGGGATCGGAGGCGTGGTACGGAATCCCGAAGAACTCACACATCGCCGGGACGTGACCTTCGCGGTTCGGTCCGTAGAGACCTTCGGCGATGTTGAAGACGAAGTCCGGCCGAGCCTCCCGCAGCCGATCCGGGAACTGCTGATCCGCTTCCAGCCGGATCACCTCGCCCAGTGCAGACAGCGCGCGTTCGACCGCATCGATGGTCTCGGGCTCATCCCACTCGGCGTACAGGTCGGGCTGCTCCAGTTCCGGATGGAGCGCTCGCCGGGCGTGACGGGGATTGGAGGAAACCGGGACTGGGAGGGCGCCACCGGATGCCGCAGGTGACGGCTTGAGGTTGAAGGCCAACCCTATTCTGACGGGCAAAGAGTCCTCTGAAGGACTTGCGTTGATGTAATCTGCGGTCTTTCGCTCCGTCGGACAATACTTTTTTCGGCCGAAGATGGTCGAAGATGGTCGAAGACGGTCGAAGATGGTCGAAGATGGCAACTGCCTTCGACTGTCTTCGACCGCCTTCGACCGGCGGAACGCCTATTTGAGAACCAGAAGCTCCCGGTAGGTCGGCAACGGCCAGAGCGACGCCTCGACCTGGGTTTCTAGGAGATCGATGGTGCCCCGCAGCTCGTTCATGGCGGGACGCACGCTGCGCTTGATGTGCTGCGCGTGGGCCATCGGGTCTTCCTCGTGGTGGGCGGCGGCCTTCTCCAGGACGCCGAGCGCCTTCCGGAAGCGACTCATCAGCCCGAGGAATTCATCGAGCGCCGCCTTGGCGTCGGTGGGCTTGGCTCCGGCGGCCTCGGTCGATGAGACCGCAGTGGCCAGCATGGTCTGATGCTTGAGGGCCGCGGGAAGGACCATGGTGCGACCCATGGCGACCATGGTCTCGGCCTCGATCACCAGCTGCTTGACGAACTTCTCCACGGCGATGTGGGTCCGGGACTCCAGCTCCACCTTGGACAGCACGCCGTACTTCCGGAACAGCTCCACGTTCTTCTTCGCCATGAGGACCGGGAAGGCCTCGACCGAATCCTGGAGGATCGGGAGGCCCCGCCGGGCGGCTTCCTTGTGCCACTCCGCCGAATAGTTGTCGCCCTGGAAGATCACCCGTTTGTGCTGCTTGAGGGTCTGCTGCAACAGGTTCAGGGCGGCGGTCTGGAGCTTGGCCGGGTTTCCGTTGCGGCCGGCGGCCTTCTCCAGCTCACCGGCCATCTGGTCGAGCGACTCGGCCACGATGGTGTTGAGCACCGTGTTGGGCCAGGCGATGCTGGCCGAAGAGCCCACCGCCCGGAACTCGAACTTGTTCCCGGTGAAGGCGAAGGGTGAGGTCCGGTTGCGATCGCCCGAGTGCCGCGGGATCTGCGGCAGGGTCCGGGCGCCGAGGTCGAGCGTGCCACCCTGGAGGGTCCGCTTGGGCAGCCCCTTCTCGATCTGGTCCAGGATGTCCATCAGCATGTCGCCCAGGAAGATCGAGATGATGGCCGGCGGGGCCTCGTTGGCGCCCAGCCGGTGATCATTTGCCGCCGAGGCGATCGAGGCGCGCAGCAGGTCGGCGTGGAGATCCACCGCCCGGATC
>DASTEX010000018.1:0-2939 GCA_035709185.1 Gemmatimonadales bacterium | reverse complement strand
TACCAGGTGGTGCAGTCGCCCGGCAGCCGCTTCTCGCTGGTGCTCAACGCCGGCGGCGGCCTCATGACCTTCGCCGTCGACGGGGGCGATACCTTCACCTACCCCGGCATCAACGTCGGCGCCAAACTGACGTACGATCTCGGCAGCCGGGTGAGCCTCCTGCTGAGCCCGCAGGGTGACATCGCCTTCAGCAAGGAAGACGAGGTCGGGACCTCCAATGCCTGGGTCTGGCCCTTCTCGGCCGGCCTGCGGGTGAAGTTCTGATGCTCGCCACGGCCTGGCTGGCCATCACCGTACTGGCCGCGGGTGGGGATACCACCCGCGGACCGGTGCGGGCGGTGGCCGAGGTGGACCTGGAGCAGTACGCCGGCCGCTGGTTCGAGATCGCCCGGCTGCCTAACAGCTTTCAGAAGGATTGCGCCGGCGAAACCACCGCGGATTACGTGCTCCTGCCGGACCGGCAGATCCGGGTGGTGAACTCCTGCGTCCGGCCCGACGGCAGCATCAACCGGGCCGAAGGACGGGCCCGGCTGGCCAAGGCCGACGGGCCGACGTCCAAGCTCAAGGTGCGGTTCGCCCCCGGATTCCTGTCCTTCCTCCCCCTGGTCTGGGGGGACTACTGGATCCTCGACCTGACCGATGATTACGGCGCGGTGCTGGTGGGCGAGCCGAGCCGGAAGTATCTCTGGATCCTGGCGCGCAGTCCGGAGCTGGATGACGTGACCTATCGGCGGTTGGTGAGCACCGCGGTGGCCCAGGGATTCGACGTGACTCGACTGCTCCGATCGCCCACCGCCGGTGAACAGACCAGGGAGGTGGTCCGGCAGTGAGCGAGCCCGTTCCCGTCCTGCTGACCGGCGCGACCGGATACGTCGGCGGCCGTCTGCTTCAGCGGCTGGAACGGAAGGGCATACCGGTCCGGTGTCTGGCCCGGCGGCCCGAGTTCCTTCGGAGCCGGGCCGCCCCGGCAACCGAGGTGGTGGCCGGTGACGTGATGCAGCGGGAGACCCTCGACCGCGCCATGGCCGGGGTGCGCACGGCCTTCTACCTGGTGCACTCGATGGGAGCGAGCGGGGAGTTCGAGGAGCTCGACCGGGCCGCCGCCGCCAACTTCGCGGACGCGGCCCGCCAGGCCGGGGTGCGCCGGATCATCTATCTGGGCGGCCTCGGTGAATCCGCGGGGGCCCTGTCGACCCACCTGCGGAGCCGGCAGGAAACCGGGGAAGTGCTGCGCCGGCATGCCGGCGACACCGAGGTGGTGGAACTCCGTGCCTCCATCATCATCGGCTCGGGCAGTGCCTCGTTCGAGATGATCCGGGCGCTGGTCGAACGCCTGCCGGTGATGATCACACCTCGCTGGGTCTCGGTGCTGGCCCAGCCGATTGCGATCGAGGACGTGCTGGCCTATCTCGAGGAAGCGATCGGCCTGCCGGCTACGGGCCATCGCATCTTCGAGATCGGGGGCCGCGACGTCACGTCCTATCGCGAGATCATGCAGGAGTACGCCCGTCAGCGCGGGCTGCGCCGGATCATGATTCCGGTCCCGCTGCTGACACCGCGGCTCTCGAGTCTGTGGCTGGGTCTGGTGACGCCGCTCTACGCCCGGGTGGGACGGCGGCTGATCGACAGCATGCGCCACCCGACGGTCGTGCGCGATCCGTCGTCTTTGCAGGCGTTCACCGTCAGGCCCCGGGGAACCGCCGAGGCCGTGGCCCTGGCGCTCCGGAACGAGGACCGGGAACGGGCGGAAACCACCTGGAGCAGCGCCGTCTCCTCGCTGGGAGCGGCCCGGCCGTGGGGTGGTGTCCGGCTGCGCAACCAGCTGGTGGACTCGCGCACCGCGCGCGTCTCGGTGCCGCCGGGGCAGGCGTTTGCGCCGATTCTCCGGTTGGGCGGGCGGAACGGGTGGTACTACGGCAACTGGCTCTGGACCCTGCGCGGCTGGATCGACCTGCTGGCGGGTGGAGCGGGAATGCGCCGCGGCCGCCGCCACCCGACCCAGCTGGTGGCGGGCGACCCGCTCGACTGCTGGCGGGTCGACGCCTGCGAGCCGCCCCATCGGCTGCTGCTCGCCGCCGAGATGAAACTGCCGGGACGGGCCTGGCTCTCGTTCGAGGTTACGCCGGACGGCACCGGCTCGATCATCCGTCAGACGGCGGTCTTCGATCCGCTGGGGCTGCCCGGGTTGATATACTGGTATCTGGCCTGGCCGCTGCACCAGCTGGTGTTTGCCGGGATGCTGTCCGGCATCGCGCGCGCGGCAGCCGGCGGAGGACACGATGCGACGGATGGTGGTGAACGATCTGATGCAGCGCGGGTACCGGTACCAGCTGACCGCGCCGATGGGGAAGAGATTTCACCCCGAGTTTCGGCCGGAGCTGTCGCCGAAGCAGATGCTGGCGCTGGGCGTGTTCGGCGGGAAGTATATGACGGACTGCCGGGCGGAATTTCCGGCCGATTGGTTCGCCAAGGCCCGGCTATGCCCCGAACGCCATGACCCGAAGCTGAACTACTTCGGGGTGAACGCCTCGCAGTCGCTCGCGGTGTGGCGCCGGAAGGGGTGGATCCATCCCGAGGACCCGAGGGGCTGGTTTCAGTGGTACTGTCGTTACTATATGGGCCGGCGCGGCCCCGATGATGAACGGCAGATCAAGCGGTGGAAGGCCATCCGGCGGCACGTGACCCAGCTCCGGAATGCATGCTTCCCGGGAGATTTCCGCTGCCGCCCGCGCCAACGGCAAGCCCTGCTCCACTGGGCGTACGATTCGCGGAAACTGTAGACGGTCGGACGGTCGACTGGCGGGCAGGCGGGCAGGCGGGCCGACACCTCTGGCTAACGGCCGGTGACCACTTCATGAAATCCATTGCCGACGAGAGTGTGGTGGCCGGGCTGATCGAACGGCTGCAGCGCCTCACGACCACGAGTGCGCGACGGTGGG
>DASTEX010000017.1:0-5941 GCA_035709185.1 Gemmatimonadales bacterium | reverse complement strand
TTGCCAGGGCGGCGGCCAGCAGGAGGGATTTCATAGCCAGCCGGTCAGGCTCCTCGGGGTCGGCTGGGAGGAAGCCTACGTCTCCGGGTGTGGCCCTGTAAAGCGTGGGGGGACCAGCGGGGCGGGTCCCGGGGGGCGCGCCTCGCACCCGGGACCGGTCGCCCGGCGGCTACCGGGTCTGCTTGTCTTCCCGGTGAAAAATCTTGGCGATGGTGCGCCACTCGTTGTCCACCTTGAGCAGCGACATGTAGTCCACGAACCGGACCGTGGGATAGTCCAGCTCGATCTTGGCCATCGCGGCGGTTCCGGTGATGTCGATACTGACGATGCGGCGTTTGCGCTGGGCCTCGTCCGCTGCCGGTTTGCCGGGAGCGTTGTTGGCATACTCCTCACTGGTCCAGATGGTGAGTGCGCCGCTTCGTACGAAGTACAGGTTGGCCTGGGGGAAGAAGGCCATCCGGTGATGATTGCCGTCACCGGTGGCGTGTCCCTGGAGATAGTGCTCGAGTGCCCGCCGGACGGCTGCCTCTTCGGATCCGCTCTGAGCCGGTGCCACCGCCGGAAGCAGTGCCAGCAGCAGGGCGGGGGAGAACCGCAGGATGCGCATATCGTGGGTCCTGTCAGTGGATGACCCCGTCCCTACGGAGCCATGGTACATTGAGTTCCGGGCCCGCTTCAGCGCCGAGGATACCATGTTACCCGAATTCCGGCTCGAGCAGTACTTCTCTCAGTGGGAATTCCGCGCCCGATACAACCTGGCCGCCTCCGATGCCGAGACCATGTCGATTGCGGAGGTGCTGGACCTCGGATCGGCCGAAGACCGGCGGCGATTCCTGGATCTTCGGCTGGGCTACATCGAGACCGATGGCACCCCGGGGCTCAGGGACGCGGTTGCCGCCTGGTACGGGAAGGGGCTGGCAGCCGACCAGGTGCTCGCCTTCGTCGGCGCCGAAGAGGGAATGTTCTGCGCCATGCACGCCCTGCTCCAGCCGGGGGACCATGCCATCGTGACGGTCCCCAACTATCAGTCCACCGAAGAAATTCCGCTCTCCATCTGTGACGTGACCGGGGTGGCCCTCCGGGAAGCGGCCCAGTGGTCTCTGGATCCCGACGAAATCGAAGCGGCCATCCGCCCCAACACCCGTCTGCTCGCCATCAACTTCCCCAACAACCCCACCGGGAAGGTGATCGCCCCCGAGGTCTTCGAGGCTATCGTCGACCTGGCGGCCCGATACGGCCTCTATCTCCTGTCCGACGAGGTCTACCGCGGTCTGGAGCGGAACGGAGCGAGCACCCTCCCGCCCGCAGCCCTCCGGTACCAGCGCGGCCTCTCGCTCGGCGTCATGTCCAAGTCCTTCGGACTGCCGGGATTGCGGGTGGGCTGGATGGCGTCACGGGATCGCGAGGCCCTCGCCCGTATGGCGCGAGTGAAGCATTACCTCTCCATTGCCGGAGCCGGTCCCAGTGAGTTTCTGTCCGCCATCGCGCTGAGCTATGCGGACCGGATCCTGGACCGGCTGCGGCGGCTGATCGACCGGAACCTGGAGCTGGTGCGCGAATTCTTCGGAGAGTTTCCCGATCTGTTCGAGTGGTACGAGCCCGAAGGCGGGTGCGTCGCCTTCCCCCGGTACCTGGGGGGCGATGGGGTGGAGGAGTTCTGCCGCTCCGCCGTCGAGGAGGCGGGCGTGATCCTGCTCCCGTCCAGCCTGTTCCAGTCGCGCCTCCTTCCGGTGGCGCGAGACCGGTTCCGGATCGGTTTCGGACGGGAGAACTGCGGAGCAGCGCTGGACGTTCTCCGCGAGCACCTGGTCCGCACCGGCCGGGTGGCCGGCAGCCCCTCGGGAGCGGCCTGACCGTACAGGAGGAACCCCATGAACGCTCGATCCCTGATGCCGGTGCTGCTGGCGCTGCTGGCCGGTTGCGGCAAGGACCCCCCGACCGGCCCCGGGCCGCTGCTGGAGCAGCTGCCCCGGGCGCTCACCCCGGCCGAAGTCCGGCTGATCGAGGCGGGGAATCAGTTCACCTTCGATCTCTTCCGCGAGGCCACCGCCGACCTGTCGCCCGGCTCCAACGCGTTTCTCTCGCCGTTCAGCGCCTCGATGGCGTTAGGCATGACGCTCAACGGCGCGGCCGGCGCCACCTTCGACTCGATGCGGGCAACCCTCCGGCTGGGCCAGGCCGGCCGGGACGAGATCAACCAGGGGTACCGCGACCTGCTCGACCTGGCCCGGAATCTCGACCGAACCACCGAGTGGCAGGTAGCGAACGCGGTCTGGATCGATGAAGGACTGCCGGTGCGGGCGGAATTCCTGGACGCCACGCGCACCTGGTTCGACGCCGAGGCCGCCACGCTCGATCTCCAGTCCCCCGCGGCCCTGGGTACCATCAACGGGTGGGTCAAGGAGAAGACCCGCGAACGCATCCCGACGCTGCTGGAGCAGATCGGCGGCGACGAGGTGATGTTCCTGGTCAACGCCCTCTACTTCAAGGGGCGGTGGCGGCTGCCGTTCGATCCGGCCCGGACCCGGGCGGCCCCGTTTCATGGGGCGGACGGCCGCACTTCGTCGGTGCCGATGATGTGGCTGGACGAGGTAATCCGGTATGCCGAGCGGCCTGGCTTTCAGGCCGCCGATCTGCTGTACGGCAACGGGGCCTTCACCATGACCGTCCTGCTGCCGGGGGAAGGGGAGACCCCGAAGAGCATCCTGGCCGGTCTGAGCCCGGAGTCGTGGAAGGAGCTGGAGACCTCGTTCCAGTCCTCCCGGATCCAGCTGGGACTTCCCCGCTTCCGGCTGGAGTTTCGCCGCAACCTGGTCGACGATCTGACGGCGCTCGGCATGGGGATCGCCTTCGCCCCGACCCGGGCCGACTTCTCCGGCATTGCCCAGGTCCAGCCCGAGCGGCTCTATCTCACCACCGTGCTGCAGAAAGCGTTCGTGGACGTGAACGAGGAGGGTACCGAAGCGGCCGCCGCCACCGCGGTCGGCGTCGGCGTCACCTCGGCCCCGCCCTCCATGGTGGTCGACCGGCCGTTTCTGTTCGTGATCCGGGAGCGGCTGAGTGGAACCATTCTGTTCCTGGGTGTAGTGAGCTCCTTGCCCTGACAGGCATCGCTTCGTGGTTAGCGGTTAGCAGTTAGCGGTGAGCAGTCAGTGGGTATGCCGTCAGCGGTTAGCAGGGGCCCTGGATCAGTCTCGCTGTGCTCCCGGTTGTGCAGTCGGCCACCTGCTAACCGCTAACTGCTAACGGCTAACGCGCAGTTCCAAGGTATCGTTTCTTGATCTTGGCGAGCACCGTGTAGTTGGGATCCACGATGTTGGCGACCGTGTTCTCGCCGGCCTGCCCCAGCAGGGTATACGCGTCCCACTTGTCGAAGCCGTAGTCTGCCACCAGCCATTCGATCAGCTCAACGTGGGCCAGCCGGAACGCGTCGATCAGCGGCCGGGTACTGCCGGCCACCATGATGTAGTCCCGGTCTTCCAGCCGCGGCCAGTCGATGCTCTTGTCCTTCACGACGTCGATCCTGAGGATCACGTCCATGCTGGTCTCGAGCCCGGTGCCGTTGACTTCGCCTTCGCCCTGGCGCGCGTGTCCATCGCCGAAATAGAAATAGGCGCCGTCGTGGAAGATCGGGAGGTACACGGTCGTGCCCTCGCGTACCTCGGGCGCGTCCATGTTTCCGCCGAAATCGCCGGGCCAGATGCCGCCGAAGGCTTCGGCGCCCCGGGGCGCCACCGCTACCCGGCCCAGCATGGGCTGGAGATCGAGCTCCAGCTTGCCGATCCGGCTGTTGGGCATGGGGGTGGTGCCGACCATCCGCACGGTATCGAGCTCCCACAGATACCGCTTGGGCGGGATCGGATCGTTGAGGAACCGCACCCGGCTTTCGGTGGAAAGTCCGCCGAAGTCCCGGTAGAGCTGGGATGCGGCGTACCGGTGATTCGGCCGCACCCGGATGATTTCCACCTTGAGTTGATCGCGGGTGGTGGCTCCCTCCACGTAGATGGGACCGACTTCACCGGGGAAGGCGCCGCCCTGCTCGGTGTAATAAGGACCGAAATTGGTCTTGCTGATGAGCACCGTGCCCGGCTTGATCCGGAGCACCGGATCGCGGAGGGCAAAGGTGGGCTGCTGTACGGTCGGGGTGAAGCGAACCGTGTCCTGAAGCATCACCCCGGCAAGCAGCGGCAAACCGATGGCAATTGTGGCCAGCATGAGGGGCCCTGGTTGAAGGGAAGCGTCGTGATCGGCCCGCGGTCGCTCACCGCACTGCCTGGTAGACCAGGCGCCGGAATTCCTCTTCGAGATTGTGGGCGCCGAAGGGGAAGTACTGGGTGAAGACCATCGCGATCAGCCGGCGCGGCGGATCGATCCAGAAGAACGTGTTGGCATAGCCGCCCCAGCCGGCGCGGCCGACATCGGGCGGATGGCCCGGTCTCGGCGCCACCACCACGCTGAATCCCAGCCCGAAGCCGGTGCCTTCAATGGGAGCCACCACCGCGATCGGGACCAGCGCCGGCGGCAGCTGGTTCGAGAGCATCTGCGCGACGGTTTCCCGGCGGAGCACCCGCACGCCGTCCAGCTCGCCTCCGTTCAGAATCATCTGGGCAAAGCGAAGGTAGTCCGGAACCGTGGAGACCAGCCCGCCTCCGCCGGAGAACATGAGGGGCGGCCGGGTATACGAACCGGAATCGGGTGAGTCGACCAGGGCCAGGGTGGCGCCGTTATGCGCGTAGTACCCGGTCAGGCGGTTGCGCTTGGCCGGTGGGACTTCAAAAAAGGTGTCCTTCATGCCGAGCGGCTGGAGGATCCGCTGCGCGATGAACTGATCCAGGGGCTGGCCGGACACGATCTCGATGATTCGGCCCACGACATCGGTGCTGAAGCCGTAGTTCCAGACTTCGCCGGGATGGCCGACCAGCGGCAGGCGGGCCAGCTGGTCGGTCAGCTGCTGCAGGGTGAACCGGGGCTGGAGCAGGTCGGCCTTGCGGTACGCCGAGTCCACCGGCGTCTCGCCGAAGGCGCCGTAGGTAAGTCCCGACGTGTGCTGCAGCAGATCGCGGATCGTCATCGGCCGGCGGGGCGGAGCCGGCCCATCCGAGGTCCAGACCTTGACGTCCGCAAAAGCCGGCAAATACCGTGACACCGGATCGTCCAGCCCGACCCGGCCCGCTTCCACCAGCACCATCATCGCTGCGCTGGCGATGGGCTTGGTCATGGAATAGATCCGGAAGAGATCGTCCGGTTCCATCCGGTCCCGCTGCTCGACGCTGCGCATTCCGAACGCCTTCATATGTGCCAGTCGGCCATGCCGCGCCACCGCCATTACCAGACCGGGCAGTTTGCCGGTCTGCACCAGCCCATTCATGGCGGAATCGAGTCGTTCGAGGACCGGCTGGTCGAGACCGGCTGAATCCGGCTGGATCGGGGGAAGGCCCTGCCCGGCGGCCGGCGCCGCCAGCAGAAGGGAGAACAGCCAGAGCCTGCCGCAGTACGAGCTCAGCATCAGAATTCCCGCTTCTTCATCTCCTTGAACAGACGGCGCGCGTCCGGATCCTGTTCGTCGGGGCGAATCCGCAGGGTGGGATCGAACTGCGTGGTCTGATCCGACTTGGATTTCTTCACTTTGCCCGCGTTCTTCCTGGCGAGCGCGGCAATCCGCTTGTCGTCTTGTCGAGCCATGAAAACTACTCCGTGAGCCGTGAGCCGTCAGCCGTTAGCCGTTAGCCGTTAGCCGTTAGCCGTGAGCCGTTAGCCGTTCGTGAACATGTAGCGTATATCACTCAGCGGGATCTCGCGAGTGCCGGCCAGCGACTAGTGACCAGCGACTGGTCAGTGAAGACCCCGATACTGCCCGCCGTCCACCACCACACACGCTCCCCGGATCCAGTTGGCCCGAGGCGAGACCAGGAACACCGCCGCATCCGCCACCTCGTGCGGC
>DASTEX010000016.1:0-3749 GCA_035709185.1 Gemmatimonadales bacterium | reverse complement strand
GGTGTGATGCGGCTGCGCCGGGACCTGGGACAGAATTCCACGTTAGGCGGGGTCCTGACCACGCGAGAAGACGGCGATGACCATTCCCGCCTGGCTGGCGCCGACCTCCGGCTTTACCACTCCCGGCTCTATTTCGTGGAGCTGCAGGCGGTGCAGTCATGGACCGACAGCGCCGGCTCCACCCGGAGCGACCCTTTCCTGAGCGTCACCTGGGACCGGACCGGGCGCCAGTGGGGCTTCAACTATGGGGTGAACGCGGTGGGCGAGGGCTTCAACGCCGCCGCCGGGTTCGTCAACCGGACCGGCGTCATCGACGCCCACATCTTCAACCGGCTCAGCTTCTACGGCGACCAGGACGACCTGATCCAGACCTGGGGCGGCTTCAGCCGGATCCAGCGGATCTGGGACTACCGCGATCCGGCGGGCGCAATCGAAGGTGGTGAGTCGCTCTACCCCAGCGCCACGCTCCGGGGCGGGTGGCGGCTGAGCGGAGCCATCAACCGGGACTTTTTCACCTATCAGCCGGAGTTCTATCAGGGATTCAGTGTCGAACTGCCCGGCGATACCGTGGCCTTCACGTTGCCGGGGCGGGAAAACAACCAGTGGAACGGCTCCTTCGGCCTGACGACGCCTACATGGCGGGCCGTGACGGCAAATGTCGCAGTATCATGGGGCAAGACGCCGATCTTCGTAGAAGCGGCACCAGGATCGATGCTGGGCTTGACCGGCACGGTGGAGCTCAGGCCCACGGCGGGGCTGCGGGCGACGGCCCAGCTGGCTCGGCTCACCCTGCAACGCTCGCGGGACGACTCCCGGTTCTCGCGTGAGACGATTCCCCGGCTCAAGCTGGAATACCAGCTCAGCCGGGCCATCTTCTTCCGGCTGGTGGGACAGTACACGGCGCGGGAGCGGTCCCCGCTGGTGGATCGGAGCGGGAACCCGATCCTGATCGGCGGCGTCAAGGATGAAGGGAGCACGACCAACGAGCTCCGGATGGACTGGCTCTTCAGCTATCGACCGATTCCCGGTACCCTGGTGTACCTGGGTTACGGGTCCACGATGGAAGAGAGCCGCCAATTCCGTTTCAGTGATCTGGAGCGGAGCGTCGACGGGTTCTTCGCGAAGGTCAGCTATGTCTTCCGCATGTAACGTCGGGCCGTTAGCCGTTAGCCGTTAGCATCAGGACTCTGGAGCCTCAATGATTCACGATGACATATTGGGCACCATCGGTAACACCCCGGTGGTCCGGATCAACCGGCTCGCTCCGGCGGGGCGGACCATCTACGTCAAAATCGAGTTCTTCAATCCGGGCGGGTCGGTGAAGGACCGGCTGGCGATCGCCATGATCGAAGACGCCGAGCGCCGGGGCGTCCTCAAGCCGGGGATGACGGTGGTGGAGCCGACTTCAGGCAACACCGGGATCGCGCTCGCCATGGTCTGCGCCGCCAAGGGCTACAAATTCGTGGCGGTGATGGCCGAGAGCTTCTCAGTGGAGCGGCGGAAGCTGATGAAGGCGCTGGGCGCCAAGGTGATTCTCACCGCGCGGGAGCTCCGAGCCAGCGGCATGGTGGTGAAGGCGCAGGAGCTGGCCGAGAAGCACGGCTGGTTCCTGCCCCAGCAGTTCGAGAACCCGTCCAACCCGGAGTACCACCGGAACACCACCGGACCGGAGATCCTGCGCGACTTTGCCGGCCGGCGGCTGGACGTGTTCGTGAGCGGGATCGGGACCGGCGGGACCATCACGGGAGCGGGGCAGATGCTCAAGCTGGCCCGTCCCGACATCAAGGTGGTGGTGACCGAACCGTCGGGCGCGGCGATTCTGTCGGGCAAGGCTTGGGCTCCGCACATGATCCAGGGCTGGAACCCCGACTTCGTGCCCGGGGTGCTGGACACGAAGATCTACGACCGGATCGTGCCGGTCACCGACGTGGAAGCGCGGGACGCGGCCCTCGCGCTGGCTCGGCAGGAGGGAATCTTCTGCGGGATCTCGGCCGGCGGGACCTTCGCGGCGGCGGTGAAGGTGGCGCAGGAGTCGCCCGAAGGCACGGTGCTGCTGGCGATGCTGCCCGATACCGGCGAGCGCTATCTGTCGACCTTCCTGTTCGAGGGGATTACCGAGGCGTCGGACGAGCCCTGACGGTTCGCCCTGCCTCGGTGGCTGGTGCGGCCGCCTCCGCGGCCAGCCAGGGTCGCGGGCGAACCGAGCGCTCCTGCCGCTAGCGCCCTTTCCAAAACCCGGCCAGCTGATGAGCCAACTCCCCCGGGCCCGCGCCCTGGAGGTTGGTGAGGACGGCGACCGAGAGCTTCCGGTCGGGGAAGATGCGGAGGGCAGCAGCGGCGCCGCCTTCCATACCGACCCAGCGGTCGCCAGGAGTGTCGTCCACCTGCCAGCCGAGCCCGAAGCCGGATTCCCCGCCGAAGCGGAACACCTTCCCGTCCTGGAGCCGGACCGCGGTCCACATGCTGTCTCGATGTGCCGCGGGGATGACCCGGCCGGCGCGCACCGCGTCGCCGAATCGGGCGAGGTCGGCGGCGGCGAAGTTGAGGCCCGCGGCCATGTGCATGAAGGTCGGATAGTTGTACTGGATGGTGCGGAGGGAGTCGAGCGGGGTCGGTCCCTTCGGGGTCATGGCGAAGCGGGTGTAGTTGTAGGCCCGTCCGGCCACCAGCGCCCGGGCGTCGCCGAACTGGGCCGAGCCTAACGACAGGGGACCGGTGATGCGCTCGAGGATGAAGCGGTCGAACGGCATCCCGGCCACTTGCTCGACCACCATGCCGAGCAGGGTGTAGTTGGTCTGGTTGTAGGCCCACTTGGTTCCCGGCTCGAAATCCATCGGTTTGGCGCCGGCCAGCATGAGCGCGGAGTCGCGGGTGCCGGCGATGGGATTGCCGGTGTTGGGGCTGTCGATCACGTCGGGCAGGCCCGAGGTATGCGACAACAGCTGGCGGATGGTCACCGGTTGCCACGCCGGCGGCAGACCGTTGAGCACCTCGCCGACCGGCAGATCCAGCGCGAGCTTGCCCTGGCTTACCAGCAGCATGACGGCCGCGGAGCTGACGGCCTTGGTGGTCGAGGCGATGGCGAAGCGGGTGGCCGGCGTGACGGCGACATCGAGCTCGACGCTGGCCTTGCCGTAAGCGCGCTCGAACACCACCCGGCCATCCTGGACCACCGCGACCGACATGCCTGGGATCTTCCGGGCGGCCATCTGCTCGCGGATCCAGGCGTCGGCCTTGGCGGCAGGATCGGCAGTCTGGAGCAGCAGGGCGAGCAGCAGCATCGGATTCGGGTCCGGGTTTGAGGTCGAGCAAAGATAGGGGAGGCCGGTGGGAACCGGGACCGGGGTTAAGCTGCTGGTTCCGTGGCGGTTAGCGCGCTGGGAGTGGAGGCCGGGCCCGGGCTGGAGCCAGTTGACCAACTCCAAGTCGGACGCTAACTTACGCGGCCTGTCGGGGCTGTAGCTCAGCTGGGAGAGCGCTGCAATCGCACTGCAGAGGTCAGGGGTTCGATTCCCCTCAGCTCCACATACAATCCGAGAAGTCACTGCCCCTTGGTGTAACTGGCAACACGCCTGACTCTGGATCAGGAGAGTCCTGGTTCGAGCCCAGGAGGGGCAACTTGAAAGGCCGCAACGACTTACAGCGTTGCGGTCTTTCGCACTTCTGAAATGGATTGGATGTTCCAGGTACCCCATAGGTACCCAACCTTGGCGTGGAAGGGGTGCATCACCGCAGATATCCCCTTGCAT
>DASTEX010000015.1:0-6166 GCA_035709185.1 Gemmatimonadales bacterium | reverse complement strand
TCGGCCGCCGAGAGTCCGAAGCCTTCGGCGCGGGCCGGGAGGACCGCCACGTCCGCACGCTGGAGCCGGGCCAGTACGTCCGGGAATGCCTGCTGACCGGCAAACTCGACCAGCTGATCGACTCCCTCGGCCCGGGCCTGCTGTTCGAGACCCCTCCGGGCCGGACCGTCTCCTACGATGGTGCACGGCAGGGTGATTCCCCGTCCCTTGAGACTCACGATGGCGCCGATCAGCAGGTGCAGCCGCTTCTGCTCGGTAAGCCGCGCTACCGCGACCAGACCGCCCCCGCCGGGACTGAAGCCCCAGTGAGACGTGTCCACCGGCATCGGCTGCACCCGATCGGGCGGCACGCTCCGCCCGGTGAATCGCCCGATTTGCTCCGCCAGGTGGCTCGAGACCGCGGTGACCACGGCGGCCCGGTGATACACCGGGCGAGCCAGCCAGCGGGCAAGGGCCCATCGCTCCAGCAGCCGCACATCGGTCCCATGCGAAGTGAGCACGAAACGCCGGCCGGGAGGAACCGCCAGCCCAGCCGGGATCCACCAGTGGGCGTGAAGCACCGTGTCGTTCCGGCCGGCCGTTGCCTCCGCCGCTGCCTGGCGCAGGCTCTTCCACAGGCGATAGAAGCTGAAGACGCCGCCAGGTGACTGGAGCGCGTCCTGCATCCGACCGGTGTAGGCCAGCGTCTCGCGCTCGGGTTCATCGTAGCGCACCCGCTCGACCGGGATGCCGTCCAGAACGTCACGACCTCCCTTCCCCTGGTCGGAAGGGGCGATGACCTGCACGTCCAGTCCGCGGCGACGCAGGGCCACGGCCAGGGGATGCAGAAAGCCGCCGGCGATGTCACCGGCAGCGCGGGGATAGTTGTGGGTGAGAAAGACGACCCGCACGTCAGGGAAGTTCTGTACAAGTGGGAGGGAGGAGCACGAATGCAGAGTGCAGAGTGCAGAGTGCAGAGTGTGGAACGGGTGCGAAGCCGGCTCCCTCACGAAGTGCCAGCGTCACAACAATTCTGCACTCTACAGTCTGCATTCTGCACTCTGCATTGGCGTTCCACCCTTCCATTTGCTCAGACCTCCCTTAGCGACCGCCATCCCGTCCTATGCGACCCAGAGCGCGGGCGATCTCGCGATTCTCTTCGCGCAGGCCGGCCACCAGCTCGCCCACCAACCCGAAACCGAACAGGGCAATGCCGCTGATCACCATGGTTTCGACCAGATTGAGCAGGGGACGGAAGCCGATGCCGTAGCCGAAGCGGAGCACCAGCGCGACCACGCCGGCCAGGAAGCCGATGAAGAAGAGCGCGGCCCCGGCCAGCCCGAAGAACAGCATCGGTTTCCGGCCGAAGCGCAGCTGGAACCAGACCGAAAGCAGATCGAACACGCCGACCGGAATCCGGGTCCAGTTGAACTTGGAGACGCCGGCCCGGCGGGGATGAAGCGGCACCGGCACCGAAGTCAGGCGATAGCCGTCGGCCGCCGCGATCACCACCATGTACCGGTGCCAGTCGGGCCGGAACTGCTGGCCCGAGACCACCTCGCGCCGCCAGGCCTTCACCGAATTCAGATCTTCCACCTTCACGCCGAAGAGCCAGCGGCAGAGGCGGTTGTAGATCCCGCTGACGAAGGCCTTCTCGTACTTCCCGACCTTGGTCCCGGTCACAATATCGGCCCGGCCCTCGAGAATCGGCTGGACCAGGCGGGGAATGTCTTCGGGAAGATACTGGAGATCGGCCGGATAGAAGACCGCGATGTCACCCAGGGCCGCGTCGGTGGCGCTCCGCAACGCGTCGGCAATGCCCCGCTGCCGGCGGTGATGGACCGACCGGAGCCAGGGAAACTCCCGGGAGAGCTGCGCCAGCACCTCCTGGGTGGCGTCACGCGAGCCGTCGTCCACCACCACCACTTCGAAGCTGAACGGCGCGGCGCCCAGGGCCGTGGCGCACTGGCGGACGAATTCGGGAAGATTCTCGGCTTCGTCCTTGGCGGGGACGAGGACGCTGACATCCAGCGCCGGGTCGGCGGTCATACCCGTTTGCGCATGCGGGCGGGCAGAATGCCGAGCTGGTCGCGGTACTTCGCGACCGTGCGGCGGGCGATCTGGATCCCCTGTTCCTGGAAGAGGTGAACGATCTGCTGGTCGGTGAGCGGCTTGGCCGGGTCTTCCTCGCTCACCATCTTCTGGAGCTTGGCGCGGATCGACCGGGCGCTGGCGTCTTCTCCCGACGCGGTGGACAGGGCGCTGGAGAAGAAGAACTTGAGCGGCAGCACGCCCCGGGGCGTCTGCACGTATTTCTCATTGGTGACGCGGCTCACGGTGGACTCGTGCATGCTGATCACGTCGGCCACCTCGCGCAGCGTGAGCGGCTTGAGATATTCCACGCCCTTCTCGAAGAAGGCCCGCTGCCGGTCGACGATGAAGCTCATCACCTTGAGCATGGTCTGGCGCCGCTGCTCGATGGCCTGAATCATCCAGTTGGCCGAGTTCATCTTGGTGGTGATGAACTCGCGGTTCTCCTGGGTCAGCTTGCCCCGGTCGCGGGCGATCTCCTGGTAGGAGCGGGAGAGGCGCAGCCGCGGCATCCCGGTGTCGTTCAGGAAGACGTGGTACTGCCCGTCCACCTTCTCGACCACCAGGTCGGGGATGATATACCCGTCGGAGCGATTGGTGTACTTGAGGCCCGGCTTGGGGTCGTAACGGGCCAGCGAGTCGGCCGCGGCCTGCACCCGGCCCGGCTCCACTCCGTAGCGCTTGGCCAGGTCGTTCCAGCGGTGGGCCTTGAGGTCTTCGAAGGCGTCGGCCACCAGCTGCTGCGCCAGGGTATCGACCTTCAGATCTTCCCGCATCTGGAGAATCAGGCACTCGCGCAGGTCCCGCGCGCCTACGCCGGGCGGATCGAGCGACTGGATGACCTTCAGCGCCTCCTCCACCTCGTCCATGGTGAAGAGCGGTACGCCCGGCGCCACGTGGCCGGCCGGAGCGCCGCCGTTGTTGGTGCTGCTGGCCGCCTGCTTCTCCACCGCGAGAAAGTCTTCTTCCTCGTCCTCGGTCATCTGACCGGTGGCGTGCGAGGCCAGCATCTGGTTGGCCGAGGCCAGCACGTCGTCCAGCGGGGTCCCGAGGTACCCGTCGTCGCTGATGTGACCCAGCAGCTCCTTGGCCAGCAAGGCATGCCGGGGCGACAACCGCAGCAGGTTCAGCTGCTCGCGGAGGTGGTCCATCAGATCGGCCGTCTCGACCGCGATCGGCTCGAGGTATTCCTGGGATTCGAACTGCTGGCGGGCGCCGCCGACGTCGAAGCCGTTGAGGAGGATCTCCTCCCAGTCAATCTCCTGCTCCTTCTCGGCCTTCTCCTTCTCTACCTCGGCGTCCGGCGTGCTTTCGGTGGTCTGCTCCTCGTCGGCGGGCTCCACCAGCTCGAGGAAGGGATTCACCAGCAGCTCCTGCTTGAGGTGCTGCTGGAGATCCATCATGGGCATGTACAGCATGTCCATCGCCTGGTAGAGGCGAGGGTTGATGCGGAGTTCCTGCCGGAGTCCGGTCTGCTGGGTGAGACCCTGCTTCACGCCGTCTTCTCCATGCGGGCCCGCAGCCGGGCCGTCAGAGTCGGTCCAAGATAGAGATCCGCCACCTGCTCGTTGAAGACCAGCTCCCGCACCGTGCCCGACGCCTGGACTGAACCTTCGAACATGATGTACGCCCGGTCGACGATTTCGAGGGTCTGTTCGACGTTGTGATCGGTGATGACCACGCCGATGCCGCGGTGCCGCAAGCCTCCCACGATGGTCTGGATGTCGTGGACGGCGATGGGATCGACGCCGGCAAACGGCTCGTCGAGCAGCATGAACTTCGGACGCGTGACCAGCGCCCGGGTGATCTCCAGGCGGCGGCGCTCGCCGCCCGACAAGGAATAGGCCTTGTTCTTCCGGAGGTGCTTGATGGACAGCTCGTCCAGCAACTGTTCCAGCCGCTGCTGGCGCTCCTCGCGGGAGAGGCCGAGCGTTTCCAGTATTGCTAGCACATTCTGTTCCACCGTCAATTTCCGGAAAACGGAAGGCTCCTGGGCCAGGTAGCCGATCCCGGCCCGGGACCGTCGATACATGGGGGCCTCGGAGATGTCCTTCCCATCCAGCAGAATGCGACCCGAGTCCGGACGTATAAGTCCTGTAATGAGATAGAACGTCGTCGTCTTCCCGGCCCCGTTCGGTCCCAGGAGCCCGATCACCTCTCCCTGGGCCAGTTTGAGCGAGACGTCCCGGACCACCCGGCGGCGCTTGAAGGCCTTGTTGAGCCCCTTGCATTGGAGCACGCTGCCGCCGCCGACCGGTGCGGCCTTCGGGACTTCCGGGAGGATTCCAACCTGTGGAAAAGCCCGTTCGAGGATCAGCCGGGTGCTGGCTTCCCGGTCCCGCATGGCCTCGATCCACCAGTCGCCCTGGGGGACCACGAGGTCCCATCCCCGATCGCCCGCATCGTGAATCCACCCGCCGGAGACCAGCCGGGGGAGAATCACCCGCTGCACCTGCTCCAGCATGGACTCCCGGAAGCCGGCCGCCTCGGCGTGCTTCCCGTCGCCCTGCTGGGAGACCAGCAGCTCGCGATACCCCCGCACCAGGTCGGGCAGCGGCAACCCGATGATCAGATCGCCGTCGCGCACCAGGGTGGCAAGGACCGCCAGCAGGGACGGATCCAGTCCCTCGAGGCGCTGAGCCCAGCCGCTTACCACGGTTTCCTCGGGCGGGCGAACGCAAGCGGCGGCCGCACCGTGGTGGTGTCAGTCCGGGTGGTATCGCGGACAGCGCGGGGCGGCGCCGGTTGCAGGTGAATCCCCTGTACGTTGCCGATCACCTCGACGCTGTCGACCGCGGTGGTATCCCCCGTGACCCGCATCGCGATCCGGATGTAATCGCCCTTGTTGTACGTAATCGAAAGCTGAGTGCTCCCGGCCTGCCGCATCCGGTAGAGCGCCGCCGCCGCTCCCCGAGCCTCGATCAGCTTGACCGCGGTCCGCTCCGATTCCGCTGAGTCGCGCTGAACGAACTCCGCCCGCACCGTATCGCCGGCGATCCAGTCGCGCTCCCTGGTGACCGAATCGGGCTCGGCCCCGACCCAGGCCTTGCCGAAGGCACGGATCTCCTTGAGCTGCTGGTTGGGTGAATCGAACGCGAGGGAATCGCCCCGGATCTCGTAGCCGGTCGACAGCGCCAGCGGGCGCACCACCGTTCCCCACGCGAGCGTCTGCTCCACCTTGCCGGCGTTGACGTCGAGGCCGATGACGTCGCCGTCGAGGCTCATGTCGCTGCTGCGGAGCCGGGCGGAATCACGGGCCGTGACGTACGTCAGCTCCTGTTCGCCTTCCAGCTTGAGATCGATCCGGGCGCCGCTCAGATCGAAGCTGTCTTCCGCCTGGCGCCGGAGCGAGGCGGTTCCCACCAGGAAACCTTCGTTGGCCGGGCCGGTGTCGAGATAGAGCGAATCGGAGCGGCCCCTGAAATCGGACCGGTCGATCGTGACCCGGCCGCGCGCGATCAACCGGTTGCTGCCCTGGCTCCGGATCCAGTCGCCGACCACGATGTAGGGCTCGGGGTTCTCGCGGGCCGTGTCCCTCACCGGGATGGTCACCGTGGGCCGCTGGGCCGCGTACATCTGGGCGCTGTCGCGGTAGCCCGGAATCTCCCGGAAATAGTCGAGGTAGGGGCCCCGGAGCACCGTGCCGTCCTTCAGGTTCTGAAGCACCACGTTGCCGCGCGCTTCCCACTTCTCGCCGTCCCGGAAATAGGTCCCGAAATCGGAGGTCATGATGACGGTCGTGTCCTGGTAGCGCACCTTGCCGATGAACTGGGCCAGGTTGCCCTGATAGATCGCCACGCTGTCGCTCCGCATGTGGATCGGCTGGTTGCGGCAGCGGAACCGGGCGTTCCCTCCCCCGAAGAAGTTGACCTGCCCGGGCGAGACTTCGACCCGGGTGCCTTCGCGTTCGAGACCCACCAGCTCGATGACGCAGCGCTGGGATGCTCGGGGCTGCTGTCCGGTAGCGGAGGGCGTGACTACCACCAGCAATGCAGCAGCGAGTCGGAGAGGTCGGAAACGTCGGAAGAGTCGGAAGCATCCAATGAGGTTCCGACCGTTCCGACCCTTCCGACCCTTCCGACCCGAAGTCATGGAT
>DASTEX010000014.1:0-3372 GCA_035709185.1 Gemmatimonadales bacterium | reverse complement strand
AACTTCATGTCCACTCATCCCAAGTCCTACCGCCAGCTGAGCGACTCAGCCACGCTCGGGGCCATCGGCGTCATCGAACAGCGCCTCAATCAGGGAGAGGGACGCTGGTTCATCCCCGAAGATCAGATCGCGGCAGCAGCGGAGCAGATCCGGAACGGCGATGTCATCGCGGCCACCTCAACCGTTCCCGGTCTCGACGTGGCCCACACCGGCCTGGCGCTCTGGCGCGACGGGCGGCTGCACCTGCTGCATGCGCCGCTGGTGGGTAAGAGCGTGGAGATCTCGGAGCTGCCCCTGGCCGACCGGATCATCGGGATCAAGGGGCAGGATGGGGTGATGGTGGCGAGGATTACTGGTCGAAGATAGTCGAAGATGGTCGAAGGCAGTCGAAGACGGTTTCTACAGGCTGCCATCACCATCTTCGACCTTCTTCAGCCGCCTTCGACTGTCTTCGACCGCCTTCGACCGTCTTCGACTCCTCAACGGTCACGGGCCGCCGGGAATGGCTCTCCCGTGGCACGCCACACAGACCGTAGGATTCTTCTTTCGCATCCGGTCGGGATTGAAGCCCGGGCCGTGGGGGCTGAAGCGGAAGCCGCCCAGGACCGCCGAGTGGCAGGCAGTGCAGTCCCGTTCGGCGTGACAGGAGGCGCAGCTCTCCAGGCTCTGTCGGGCGGCCTGTCCGTGTCCCAGGAAGAAATTGGGGAAGGCGTCGTGATACCCGCGTGAGCCGATCCGGGCCTGGCGGGAGACCAGTCCCGACTGGATGTGGCACTGCTGGCAGAAGTTTCCCGGGTTGTGACAGTCGGTGCAGTTGGCTTCCCGGGAATACGCCGCCGCGGGATGGCGGGTGAGGAAACCCTGCGGATGATAGGCCTGACCGGTCGGCGTCCCGGACGGGTCGGGCCGGTGACAGTCGAGGCACTGGGCCCGGATGTGGCAGCCTTCGCAGGAAGAGGCGCGGGCGTTGGCCTCCGGACCGTGCCGCTCACGGAAATCAAACGTGTGACTCGGCGGTAGCCGCCGCGTGATGGCCGCACCCTGGCCCCGGCCCGGTCCCCCCTCCGGCATCATCGCAACCTGTCGCAGCGTTCCGGTATGGCAGGCGGCACAGCTCTCCCTCGTATGACAGGTGGCGCAGGTCGCTGGTTCCCGCCGAGCTTCGTCCCCGTGGAACGCCGCGAACCCCGGCGCGGTGTGCGAGGGCGGAACCGGCAGCTCTGTCACAATCGCGGTAGCGCGCTCGTCCGGTGCCAGGGCCTGGATCGCGGGCACCTCGGGTGCGTTCACGTGACAGGTGATGCAGAACTCGCGGGCGTGGCACGTGGCGCAGCTGGCCGCTACGCCGCTGGTTCCCTCTGGTCGCGCCAGCCGGCCGTGACCCTCGAACCTGAAGTCGGGTCGATCGTGCGAGTCGGGCTCGGGGAACTCCCCGATGTCCGAGCGGGTCAACCGCCGCGCCTCGGGCAGGGGAACGTGACAGGTGGCACAAGCCGTGTCGGGCACGTCGAGGTGATTGTCGCCCAGCCGGTGGCAGTCGAGACAGTTGCCGACCACGGCATGCTTCACGTCCATCCGCCGGGCATTGGCCTCGGCATGACACGACTGGCACCGGAGCGCGGTGCTGTCGGCCGGCGTCCGTTCGAGTACCTCGCGGGCGTGAAGGGTGTGCGAGAACCGGAGATTGCCCGGCCGCATCTCGGCCCGCGGCTGATACTCCACCCGCTCCTCGATGGTCCCGTCATGGCAGTTCACGCAGCTGACGACCGGCGGGAAGAGGGAAGCGCCCTCTTGCACAATGCCTTCGTGGCAGGTGGTGCAGACCGGGAAGAGCTCGGCGTGCTGCAGGTGGTCGAACCGGTCCTGGCGCTGGCCCGCGCCGGCGAGGGCCCGGGAGCCCAAGCCCGCCCCGCTGGCCACCAGCACCAGCGCGAACAGCCGAAGCGCGCGGTTCACGGGGTCCTCCGGGCGGGAGGAAGCGGGAGCCGGTCGGCGTTGGTACCGAAGGTGAGGGAGATGCCTCCCCGAAGCCGGACCTGGTCCCAGGCGCTGGCCGCGGGATCGGGCCGCTCGCGCTGGTCATCGTACCAGCCGGCGTCGCCCCACACTCGCCAGGCCGACGAAATCTCGACTTCGCCCCGCGCCCCGAGGTAGGTCAGCTCCGCGTCGTAGAACCGGAGCTCGAGCGGGCGATCGAAGGTTCCGCCGTAGGCGCTCAGCATGAGACGGCCCGACGGGCTGTAGGTGAGCGTGCCATCGAACGAGCGCACCGAGGCACCGGGGCCGAATTCCACCGCGTACCCGCCGGTGAAGGACCATCGCCGACCCATGACCGCGGTGCCGCCGAGACCGAGACGCCAGCCGTCATCCTCAAGGTCGGGCACGAACCCGGTGTTGACTTCGGCCGCCTCGTACCAGTAGCGCTCCCCCCGGGCTCGGAGCGACAGCCAGGACGTGGCCTGCACCTGGGCGGAGGCATTCACGCCGTTCCAGGGGACCGGGCTGAAGGCGCCCCACAACGTCCAGAGGCTGAAGTAGGGTCGATGGCGGCGGCCGCCCAGGGTCACCGAGAACCGGCGCTGCAGGTACGTGAGGTTGGCGTCGGCGCTGCCCCAGTTGCCTTCCGCGATGTTGTAATCGATGCCGCCGTTGGCCACCAGCCAGGGAGCGGGACGGCCGCTGGCTGACAGCGCCGCCCGCTCGGATACGAAATGATCGGTCTCGGGATCGACCTCGCGGCGGTATTCGCCCCGCAGCTCCACCCCGCCGGGGCGCCATGACGCCTCGCCGCCGAATACGATCTGCCGGTCGGCAGGGCGGAAATCGTCGAGCGGAGTGAGAAACGCGCTGGTCACCGGGACCACGGCCGCCTGGCCCAGGCCCCAGCCGCCATAGAGAGTGCCTTCGAGGGCCGTGCGGTCCCAGCGGGCCCGGGCCCACAGTCCATCGAATCCGAAGGGCTCGAGCCGGCTCGACAGGAGCAACCGGCCGCCCCGCAGCGAATAGAACGAGCGATTGTACTCGGCATAGCCCTCGATCAGCTGACCGTTAGGCTCGGTGCCGGGGAAGTCCGCCCCGCTCGAGAGGTCGCCGGTGAGCCGGGCGGTCAGATGGATGGTCAGCCCCCGGAGACCGAGGCCCCAGAGCATGGCATTGGCGGAAGCGTTGACCGGGACCTGGCGCAGCTCGTCACCCGGTCGGAAGTAGAAGCACCAGGCGGCTGCGCTGCACTGGACCGCAAAACCGTCGGAAGTCTCGAATCCTCCGCCCGGCGCGGCCACGGCCTCGGTGCGGAGCACGCTGTCGGGCTGGAGACCGCGATAGGAGACGGACTGGGCGCGCGCGTCGATCCTGACCCGGTACGACTGCGCG
>DASTEX010000013.1:0-2273 GCA_035709185.1 Gemmatimonadales bacterium | reverse complement strand
CGATCGCATTGGGCATGGGGTTCTGGATGAAGGTGATCCGCCCCGGCAAAACGGTCGAAGCCACCGTGGCCGGGGTGGTGCTGCTCCTGGCCGCGCTGGTGGGCGGGCGCTATGTGGCCGAGTCGCCGACCCTGGCCCCGCTCTTCACCCACGGCGGGGTGACCATCGCGTGGGGGATGATGGCCTATGGGTTCCTGGCCAGCGTCCTCCCGGTCTGGATGCTGCTCTGTCCCCGGGATTACCTCTCGACCTTCATGAAGATCGGCACCATCGTTCTGCTGGCCCTGGGCATCCTGTGGGTCCGGCCCGATCTGCAGATGCCGGCCCTGACCCGGTTCGTCGACGGCACCGGGCCGGTCTTCGCGGGCAAGCTCTTCCCCTTTGCGTTCATCACCATCGCCTGCGGCGCCATCAG
This sequence comes from Gemmatimonadales bacterium, assembly GCA_035709185.1. GTDB lineage: Bacteria > Gemmatimonadota > Gemmatimonadetes > Gemmatimonadales > GWC2-71-9 > SZUA-320. The sequence goes on along the minus strand of DASTEX010000013.1, from coordinate 1,858 downwards.
CGGGTTCCACGCCCTGGTCGCGAGCGGCACCACCCCGAAGATGATCCGGCGGGAGAACGACGCCCGCCTCATCGGGTACGGCGGCATGCTCACCGAATCGTTCGTGGCGATCATGGCCCTGTGCGCCGCCGCCGCGCTCGATCCCGGGATCTACTTCGCCATCAACGCCCCGCTGGGCGCCCTGGGCGGCACGGTCGAGAACGCCGTGCTCCGGATCCGGGAGTGGGGCTTCGTGGTGACCCCGGAGCAGATCACCGGGCTGGCCGCCATGGTGGGCGAGTCTTCCCTGCTGGGCCGGGTGGGCGGCGCACCCTCGCTCGCCGTCGGCATGGCCGCGATCTTCAGCGGGGTGTTCGGGCAGCACCTGATGGGGCTGTGGTATCACTTCGCCATCATGTTCGAAGCCCTGTTCATCCTCACCACCATCGACACCGGCACCCGGGTCGGCCGCTTCATGCTCCAGGAGCTGCTGGGACACGTCTGGCGTCCGCTGGGACGGACCTCCTGGTATCCCAGCTCCCTCTTCGCGGCCTTTTTGATCGTGGCGGGCTGGGGATGGTTCCTGATTCAGGGGGTGACCGATCCGCTGGGCGGGATCAACTCGCTGTGGCCCCTCTTCGGGATCACCAATCAGCTGCTGGCCGCGGTGGCGCTCTGCGTGGGCACCACCCTGATCATCAAGTCCGGCAAGGGACGCTACGCCTGGACCACGCTGGTGCCGCTGGTGGGGCTGCTGGTGGTGACCCTGACCGCCGGATGGCAGAAAATCTTCGCGGCCGACCCCCGGCTGGGATTCCTCTCCCATGCCCGGGACATCGCGGCCCGCATCGCGGCCGGCAGCCACGATGCCGGAGTAGGCGCCCGGCTCATTTTCAACGACCGGATGAACGCGGTGCTGGCCGCCTTTTTCATGGCGACGGTGGTGGCGCTGGTGATCGCGTCGGCGCTGGAGTGGCTGGCGGTGACCCGGGGCCGGAAGCCCGCGATGACCCGGGAAGCGCTCTACGTGGAGTCGGCGTATGCGAAATAGCGGACGGCAGGACGGCAGGACGGCGGGACGGCTGGTGGCCTTCCTGTCGTTGCTGAAGCGGGTCTGCGGGATGCCCGATTATCACGGGTACCTCGCCCACATGCGGGAAAAACATGGCGGCTGCGCGGTGCTGAGCGAGCGGGAGTACTTCGAGCAGCACATGCAGGTGCGCTACGGCAGCGGCGTCTCCCGCTGCTGCTAGACCCGGAGCGTCCTGGCGCGCGCGGCGGCCAGCCACAGCGGCACCCCGATGGCCAGGCAGGTGGCGGACCCGAGCAGCGCGGCGGGCCCGCCCAGGTTGCGGTAGGCCAGCCCGAACCCGAGCCCCGCCGGCAGCGCCGCGAGACCGGCCAGCCCCTGGTAGTTCCCGAAGCCGCGACCGGTGCGCACCGGCGCCAGCCGGGTGATGGCCACCCGTTCCGCCGGTTCAAGCAGACCCGCCACGACCCCATAGCAGAGAAAGACCGCGATCACGCCGGCCGTGCTCAGGGCGGCGGCGAGCGCGGTGACGACGACCGCATAGAGCAGCGCGCCGGCGGCCACGGCCCCGCGGGTTCCCAGCCGGTCCACCAGCCACCCGCCGGGATAGGAGGCCCCGCTCCGCACCACGTGCAGGGCGGCCCACACCAGGGGAATGGTCGCCACCGGGACGCCGAGGTCCTGGAGGCGGAGGAGGAGCAGCGTCTCGGGAAGGCGGCCGGCCGTGAGCAACACCAGAATCCCGACCGGAAACCAGAATCTTTTTCCAACTGCGTCAACGGTTTCTGGTGAGCGGTGAGCGGTGAGCGGTAAGCGGGAATTCCCGTTGACCGTTGACCGTTGACCGTT
>DASTEX010000012.1:0-3809 GCA_035709185.1 Gemmatimonadales bacterium | reverse complement strand
GACAGGTTCTCGTCCCGGGCCGCGGTATAACCCTCCACCGCGACGCTCTGCGAGCTGTTGTCGCCGAACCCGAGCGGCGCGTGGGTGGTGAGCGAAACGAGCCGCACGCCCGACACGGCGCGGACCCGTGCCAGCAGCCGGTCGGCCAGGACCGGTCCGGTCTCGGCGGTGTAGCCCGCGAGGTAGGTGTTGGTCGAAACCACCAGCAGGCTGCCGGGGTCACGAATGCCGGTGTCGACCTGCTGGGCCCGCTGCAACGCCCGCAGAAAGAGGCCGGCAGAGACCAGCGCCACCACCGAGAGCGCGACCTGCGTCACCACCAACCCGCTCCGCAGCAGCGACCGGGAGACGCCGAGTCCGCTCACTTCGTCCTTGAGCACGGGTACCAGGTCGGGGCGGGAGGCGCGGAGCGCGGGCACCAGTCCGAATGCCACGGTGGTCAGCGCGGTCAGCCCCAGCGCGAACAGAACGACGCGATAGTTCACGCTCAGGTCCACTTCGATCGGGAACGGAGCCGGCGGCACGAACGCCATGATGCCGTTCCGGCCCCACCAGGCCAGCAGCAGGCCCAGGGTGCAGCCGGCCAGCGCGAGCAGGGCGCTTTCGGTAATCAGCTGCCGCACGATCCGCCGGCGGGGAGCGCCCATCGCAAGCCGCACCGCGATCTCCTTGCTGCGCCCGCCGGCGCGCGCCAGCAGCACATTGGCGATGTTGGCGCACGCGATCAGCAGGACCAGCGCGGTCACGCCCAGCAGCGCACTCAGCACCGGGAGCAGCACTTCCGGGGCGCCCCGTTCGTAGACCTTGCCCAGCAGCAGGCCTTCGCCTTCGCGGTTGTTGAGCCGGGCGACTTCCAGCGCCATCTGCTCCAGGTCGGCCCGGGCCTGTTCGAAGGTGACGCCCGGCTTGAGCCGGCCGAACGCTTCCATCGACTGCCAGCCGCGGTCGGTCAGCTGGTTGCCGGGGGAGAGCAGCGGCTGCACGGTGAAGGGGACAAACACGTCGAACACGAGCCCCACGGTCACCCCGCCGAACCGGGGCGGCAGGATTCCAACAATGGTAAAACCGTGACCGTTGAGGCTCACCTGCCGCCCGATCACACCGGGGTCGGCCTGGAAGCGCCGCTGCCAGTAACTGTATCCCAGCACGGCCACCTGGCTGGCGGAAGCCTCGTCTTCCGTCGTAAGGATCCGGCCGTGTACCGGGCGGACGCCGAGCAGATCGAAGTACTTGCCGGTGACCAGGGTTCCCCAGGCCTGCTGGGTTTCCTCACCGTCCTTCAGGTTGACCTGGACCATGTCGAATCCGGCCAGCCCGTCGGTCGTGTGTGCCTCCCGATCCCAGTCCCGGAGCGTGGGATAGCTCACCGACCAGCGATCCCCGTTGGGCGCGCGGGTATTCACCCACACCAGCTCGTGCGCGTTCTTCACCATCGGATAGGGCCGCAGGACAAACCCTTCCATCCAGGTAAAGACGGTGGTGTTGGCGCCGATGGCGAGGGCCAGCGAGAGCACGATGACCGCGACCATCCCGGGCGAGCGGGCCAGGCTGCGGAGAGCGAAGCGAAGGTCGGCACGGAGAGACACTTGGGCTCCCTTCCATAAGGACTTAGGACTTGGGACTTAGGACTAAGTCCACCACCCCGCCTCCCGGTTCCGGCGTGCAGTCATCTGGGGTGGGGCCGGCGGACTTAGTCCTAAGTCCTAAGTCCTAAAGTCCTGCCTTCACGCCACTGCCGCGGCATCCTCCTCCACCACCCGCCCGTCGAACAGCCGGACCTCGCGGTCGGCATAGCGGGTGTAGCGGGGATCGTGGGTCACCATGCAGATGGTGGCGCCGCCCCGGTGAAGCTCGCGCAGCAGGTCCATCACCTGTTCGCCGTTATGCGAATCGAGGTTTCCGGTGGGCTCGTCGGCCAGCAGAATCGCCGGATCGCCCGCGACCGCGCGCGCCACGGCCACCCGCTGCTGCTGACCGCCCGAAAGCTGCGAGGGGTAGTGCTTCATCCGGTGGGCCATCTCCACCCGCTCCAGCGCGGCCTGGACCCGCTTGCTTCGCTCGGCGGAGGGCATGCCCCGGTAGGTGAGCGGCAGCTCCACGTTCTCGTAGACCGTGAGATCGCCGATCAGGTTGAAGGCCTGGAAGATGAACCCGATCTGCCGGTTGCGGACCCGGGCCCGCTCCGCGGCGTTCAGGCCGGCCACCGGCTGGCCCGCCAGCGTGTAGGTGCCCGAGGTGGGGGTGTCGAGCAGACCCAGGATCGACAGCAGGGTCGTCTTGCCGCAGCCGGACGGGCCGGACACCGCGACAAATTCGCCCTGCGCGATCTTGAGGTGCACGTCGGACAGGGCGTGCGTCTCCAGCTCGTCGGTGTAGTAGACTTTGGTAATGCCTTCCAGTGTGATCAACCCGTTGTCGCCGCTCATGGTGGTCCTTTCAGCTGTCAGTCGTCAGCGATCAGCTATCGGCTATCGGCTAAGCTATCAGTCGGCAGCAGTCAGCTAATAGCTGACAGCTGATCGCTGACGGCTATTTCAACCTCACCCGCTCCACGTTCTCGTAGCGCGACATGTCGCTCAGAATCACCACGTCGCCCGGTTCGAGCCCCTCCAGAATCTCCACGTCCCGCACCGAGAGCCGCCCGATGCGGACCTGGACCCGGACCGCCTCGCTCCGGTCGGGCGTGAGCTTGAAGAGCGAAATCGTGCTCCGCTCCTGAGCATAGGCCGGGCGCCCCACGTGCAGCACGTCCGGCAGCCGCTCCAGCTCGATCACCCCGTCGACGCTCAGGTCGGGCCGGGCGCCCGCGGGCAGCTCCCCATCGATCGCGATGTCCACCGTGATGGTCCCGTTGGTAACGCCCGGATCCACCCGCACGACGTGCCCTTTGACTTTTCCGTTTCTGGTGTCGATCTCGGCGATCTGGCCCAGGGCCAGATCACGGGCCTGGGTCTCCGGAATCCGGAGCACGGCCTTGAGCTGCATCGGGGTGGGAATCACCCGGGCCAGCAGGGCGCCCGGCTGGGCGTACTGCCCGATTTCCAGCGGGGTTTCCTGAAGAATGCCGGTGGTACCGGCGCGCACTACCATGGATGCCTTGAGCTGGTGCTGGAACTCGGCGATCGAGCGGAGCCGCCTCACCTGCGCTTCCTGCGCCGCGATTTGCTCCTCGATGGTGTCCTTGAGCAGCTTGAGCCGCTCTTCCTCGTGGGCCAGCCGCTGCTCCAGGGCATTGGCGCGATCTTCCGCCTGCTTCTGGTCCAGCGGGATGATCAGTCCCTTCTTCAGCAATTCCGCACCCGCCTCGGCCCGGCGTCTGGCATCGGCGTGCTGTTGCCGGATGTCTTCCACCAGGCTGGCCTGGCTGAGATGCCCGGTCTTGAGGTTGGTCCGAAGCGACACCAGCGAGGCCTCGGCGTCGGCCAGCTGCCGGTCGGCGTTCAGCACCTGGATCTCGACGTCGGGATTGGTCAGCTCCAGGATCACACTGCCGGGATCCACTTCTGCGGGCGGACGCAGATGGCGCTTCTCAACCCGACCCGCCGTCACCGCGGTGATGTAGCGGATCTGCTCCGGGGTCAGGCTGCCGGGGCCTCGCACCTCGCGGATCAGCGGCCCCCGAACCACGGAATCCATATACAGCGTGCCCTGATCCACCGTCGGCGCGGCCGGCTTGAGCTGCCCCAACAGGACCGTAACGACTCCCAGGCCCAGGATGGCGGCGCCAATCAGCACCGGCTTCTTGAGCGACTTGGGCTTCTCGCGCTTGATATCCATATCAGACGGACTGACCGCCGTTGGGCGGACAG
>DASTEX010000011.1:0-3149 GCA_035709185.1 Gemmatimonadales bacterium | reverse complement strand
CGTCGTCGTTAGTCGTTAGTCGTTAGTCGCTGTTTGTTCGTGTCGCCAACGGAGGCTAATGCCTTCTGGAGTGGCAGCAAGTAGCCGGCACTCAACCCGGTATTCACTACTCGATACTCAGTGCGCGCGTTTCCGATGAATCACCGATTCGAGGCGGGCCGACAGGGCCCGGGCCCGGAACGGCTTGGTCAGGAAATCGTCGGCGCCGAGCTTCAGGACCCGGACCTCGTTGTCCTCGTCGCCCTTGGCCGTGAGCACGATCACCGGCACCCTGGCCGTGGACGGCCGGGAGCGGATGTGGTTCAGCACACCGTAGCCGTCCATGCCGGGAAGGTTCAAGTCCAGCAGGATCACGTCCGGATTGTGGCGATCGGTTTGTTCCAGCGCCTGCACTCCATCTACCGCCTCCACCACGTGGTACCCATCCCGTTCCAGCAGGTCGCGCATCACCCGCCGCAACGGTTCCTCGTCCTCCACCAGCAGTACGGTCCCCTTCCCTTCGGCTGCTTCGCCCAGATCCAGGGGTTCGTCGATCAGCTCCCAATGGATGTCGGCCGCATCGGCGGGGTGAGGGGCGGCGCCGTTGGGTGACTTTGGGGATGCGGCCGGGGCGGAGCCGTTGACGGCGGCGGCGCGGGCCAGCTGGTCGGACGGGATGTCGGTGACTCGCATCAGCTCATCGACCGAGGTATGTCCCCGGATCAGGTGTCGCAGGCCGCTCTCGAAGAGCGGGCGCATGCCCTGCTGGCGGGCGACTGCGGTGATCTTGTCCGCCGTGGCGCCGGCCCCGATCAGGCCTTCGATCTCCGGCGTCATGGCCAGGATTTCGGTAATGGCGAACCGGCCCCGGTAGCCGGTTCCGGCGCATTCCTTACACCCGACCGGCTTGAACAGCGTGATCCCCTGGGGGATGAACCGCTTGAGATAGGTCGGCAGCGGGGTGTCAAGCTCCTCCTTGCAGACCGGACAGAGGCGGCGCAACAGCCGCTGGGCCACGATGCCCCTGAGCGCCGAGGCGATCTTGTACGCCTCCATGCCCATGTCGAGCAGCCGGGTGACCGAATTGGGCGCGTCGTTGGTATGCAGGGTGGACAGCACCAGGTGGCCGGTCAGGGCCGCCTGTACGGCGATCTGGGCGGTTTCCTGGTCCCGGATCTCACCCACCAGCACCACGTCGGGGTCCTGCCGGAGGATGGAGCGCAGAGCCGAGGCGAAGGTGAGTCCTGCCTTCTCGTTCACCTGCACCTGCACGATGTTGGAGCCCAGGCGGTACTCCACCGGGTCCTCGACCGTAACGATGTTCACGCCTTCGTTCTGGACCAGCCGCAGGGAGGCGTAGAGCGTGGTCGTCTTGCCGGACCCGGTGGGGCCGGTCACCAGGACGATGCCCTCCTTGCTTCGCAGCAGGCGGACGATCACCTCCTGTTCGTCGGGCTCGAACCCGAGCGCCTCCAGCGCCAGCACGGTGGTCCGGGTGTTCAGGATCCGGATGACCACTTTCTCGCCCAGCGAAGCCGGCAAGGTGGAAATCCGGAGATCAACCGGGTTGCCGTTCACCGCCACCCGGGCGCGTCCGTCCTGCGGCCGCAGCCGGTCGGCGATGTCCATCCCGCCCATGATCTTGATCCGGGAGATCAGCGGAATGCCGGCGGCGCGCGGGATCTTCATGACCTGGCGCAGGACGCCGTCAATCCGGTAGCGGACGATCACGCCGCCTTCTGCCGGCTCTACGTGAATGTCGCTGGCGCGGCTGGAGATGCCGTCGGCCAGCATGGTATCCACCAGGCGGATGATCGGCCGCTGCGCGGCCTGTTCGGCCGAGACTTCCTCGACGTCGTCGTCGGTGAGCTCGGTGATTTCAACGTGGTCCCCCATGCCCTCCAGCAGCTTGGAGACGACGTCTTCCTTGTGGTAGATCTCGTCGAGTTTTTCCCGGATCCGGTTGGGAGAACCGATCATCATCCGCACTTCCCGCCCGGTCGCGAACGCCAGCATCTTTTCGGCGTCCATGTCGAACGGATTGGCGGTGGCGACTTCCAGCGTGGAATCGGTGATCCGGACCGGCAGGATGTTGAATTTGCGGACCAGCGCCTCGGGGACTTCATCCCGCACCGCGGCATCGATCTGCGAGAGGTCGGCCACGGGCAGATGAAAGCGCCGGGACACCGCATTCAGAATCTGTTCGTCGGACAGGATCCGGCGCTGAACCAGGACTTCCCAGAGCGAGAGCTCTTCTTCGACGTCAAGCTGACGCAGCTTCCCGATCTCGCCCGGCGGAACCAGGGGCTCGACCGTAGGGACCAGCCATTCGTCGGCAAATTGCATGATGTCCTAGTCTACCCGCTCCTCCAGCACCGGAGGTAGCCGAAATAAGGCACCCTGGAACTCTAAAGCAGCGGCCACCAGGCAGGACTGGCGTCGAGGAGAACCGAGACGCGCCCCGCTCGAGGTGCCCATGCGGCTTCGAGACGTAACGCGTTGAACAGCAATTCGCTTGCCACCCCCAAGACGGGCCTGATGCCGTCACTTGCGAGCCAGGGTCCGGCCGTCGGCGGCGCCTTGGTCCAGCCAATTGCAGCGAACGGGGCGAGGGTGAGCAGCCGTCCCCCGGCCAGCCAGGGCCCCAGCCGCGGCGCCGGAACCGAGGCAACGGCCCACTCCAGCCGAGCCAGGGCCATCCGGCGCCCGCCGTACTCCCGGTAGGGCTCACCTGGGAGCGTAGCCCTGCCGCCCAGGACAAAGGTCCGCCAGAGCGGCACGTCGCCGTCGCTCCAGCCCGCCCGGCCCGACAGGGCGATCCGGGTGGATCCGACCGGCAGTGTGGCCTCGGTCGCCAGTGAGCCTCGGAAATAGCCCCGTTCCCGGGTTCCGGCCTCGAAGCTGACCGCGCCGCGCAGGAGCCGGCCATGGGGCAGCCCCCACTGGGCGTCCACTCCGAATCGCCCGAATTGCACGCCACCCCCGCCCAGCGGATGGTTGGGGCGAAAGGCGCCGTCAGCCGGTGTGGCCCGGACGGTGAGCGAGCGCGACGTTTCCACTCCGGCTTCGAGCCTGAGCTCGGCGTTGCCCCGGAGCCACCGCACGCCAGCCACCGTGCGATCCAGCTCAAGCCAGTCGCCGTGATCCCTGGCGCCTTCCTGCGCCAGCAG
>DASTEX010000010.1:0-8406 GCA_035709185.1 Gemmatimonadales bacterium | reverse complement strand
AATCTGCTTTTCGTCGGGATCGATGAACAGCGAGACGCGTATACCGGCTCCGCTCAGAGTGCCGACCAGCTCTTTCAAACTGCTGCGTTGACTCGCGACGTCGAGCCCCCCCTCGGTCGTAATCTCGGCGCGGCGTTCCGGCACTAGACAACAATCGGACGGCAGTACGTCGCAGGCAATCCGAACCATCTCATCGGTCGCAGCCATTTCGAGATTGACGCGCGTCTGCAAGGCTTCCTTGCACATCCTTACGTCCCGGTCCTGTATATGCCGGCGGTCTTCCCTGAGATGCACCGTAATGCCGTCCGCACCGGCGCTTTCGCACAACCGCGCCGCCGCGACCGGGTCGGGCTCGTCGGTGCGGCGGGCCTGCCTGACCGTGGCGACGTGATCGATGTTGATATACAGTCGGATCGGGCGCATTGCTCGGCGGGTTCAGCGTCGTTTAGTTTCGCACGGCCCCTCCGAGGAGCGTTGTCCGTGCGTGGCTTCAGTCTGACCTGTGCGATCGTGCTTGCTGCCTGCGGCGGCGGTACCGGCAGCAGCGGATCGGCGGTAGAACCCGATCGCGGACCGCCGGAGACGGTGGATCAGTTTATGCGCGCCGTGGCCGACAGCAACCTCACGCGTATGGCGGAGCTCTGGGGATCCACCAGTGGCTCGGCCGCCGCCACCGGCCGTCCCGACGATTACCAGCGCCGGGTGGCCATCATGCATGCCTACCTCGCCCACTCCAAAGGGCGGGTCGTGAACGAGACCGAGCGGACCGCCGACCGGGCGGTGCTCATGGTCGAGATCACCCGCGAGAACTGCCAGAAGCAGGTCCCCTTCACGCTGGTTCGTACGTCGTCCGGCACCTGGGTGATCGAACGGATCGAGCTGGGCATGCTGGGCTCGCCCGGACGACCCTGTACCCCCGGGTAAGCGGCGGAACCGCCGGCGGCGTTCGGGCGTTTCACTCGGTGAGCTCGAGGAGGATGCCCGACGTCGCTTTCGGGTGGATGAACGCGATGCGGCGGCCTCCCGCACCGGAACGGGGCGTCTCGTCGACCAGACGATAGCCCAGGCGGCGACAGGTGGCGAGCGCGGCATCGAGGTCGGGGACCCGATAGCAGAGGTGGTGAATGCCGGGCCCCCGGCGAGCCAGGTACCGGGCGATCGGTCCATCAGGACTCACCGGTTCCAGCAGTTCCACCTCCGGCCCGCCGAAGGGCAGTGAGACGATGCGGGCGCCATCGGCTTCAGCCACCAGATGGGGCACCACGCCGAGGACGTCGCGGTAAAACGCCAGGGCGTCATCGATGCGCTCCACGGCGATACCGATATGGGCGATATTTGACATGGTAACTCTGGGGACTCCGGACTCGGGAACGTGGAAGCAGCACCGGGCCGCAGGGAATTCTAACGGAGAGCACGATGGCTGAAAGCAAGAACACCGTTCCGGTTACCGACGATACGTTTGCCGGGGTGGTCGAGAAGGGCCAGGGTCTGGTGCTGGTGGACTTCTGGGCCGAGTGGTGCGGCCCCTGCCGGATGATCGCGCCGTCGCTGGAACAGCTGGCCGTCCAGTACCAGGGCAAGGCCACCATCGCCAAGATGGATGTGGATGCCAATATGAGGACCCCCATGCGGTTCAACGTGCGGTCCATCCCCACGCTGATGTTCTTCAAGGATGGCAAGCACGTGGATACCGTCATCGGCGCGGTTCCCAAGACCACGCTCGAGGCCAAGATTCTGCAACACCTGCAAGTCGCTGATCGAGAGATCAGTCGCTAGTCGCTGGTCACCAGTCGCCCCGCCCCGCAACTGTTGCTGGGCGGGGTCTTTGCTCCCGGGAGCGGCTGGACCGCATGGGGTTTCCATCGAGGACCGGGTGGCCCAACTTCGGAGCATGCGAGAGGTCCTCCGGTGACTGGCGACTCCCGACCGGCGACTTTGTATGTTGTTGCCACTCCGCTGGGAAACCTGGGTGATTTGAGTCCCCGGGCCGCCGAAGTGCTTCGCACGGTCCCCGTGGTCGCCGCCGAGGACACCCGCCGCACCCGACAGCTGTTGAGCCATCTCGGGGCCCATCCCCGACTGGTCAGCTTTCATGCCCATTCCGACCGGGACCGGGTGGAGCAGCTGGCCGCCCTGCTGGAAAGCGGCAATGCCGTGGCGCTGGTGAGCGATGCGGGGACGCCGGCCATCAGTGATCCGGGGGCCGCCCTGGTTTCGGCGGTGCGGAACCGTGGTGGAAACGTCGTCCCGGTTCCGGGGCCTTCGGCCGTGGTGGCCGCCCTCTCGGCCTGCGGGTTCCCGGCCGACCGTTTTCTGTTCTTGGGGTTTCTGCCGCGGAAGGGGAGCGAGCGCGATCGTCTCCTCGCCCAGATCGCCGAATCCGAGTACAGCGTGGTTCTGTTCGAGGCTCCGCTTCGCCTGGCGTCGCTGTTGGAGGATCTGGCCCGCAAGGCCGGCCCCGACCGCCCCGCGGCGGTGGCGAGAGAGCTGACCAAACTGCATGAAGAAACCCGGGTGGGAACCCTGGACGAGCTGTCCCGCCATTATGGGGAAACGGAACCGCGGGGAGAATGCACCGTAGTGGTCCGAGGGACCGAAGTGCAGCCCGGGAACCGGGATCCGGCACTGGCCCGTGATCTGGCCTCCCGGCTCCTGTCGAGCGGCATCAGCCGGCGCGAAGCGGCCCGGCAGGTCGCGACCGAAACCGGCCTTTCCCGCAACGATGCGTATCGTCTGGTGATGGAGCTTCCGGAACGGTGAAGGCCGCCCTTGCCGTGATGCTGTTCTTCGCGCCGGCGCTGGCGGCGCAGGCACCGCTTACCATCGGCCGCCTCCATTACGATGGCGGTGGAGACTGGTACGCCAATCCCTCCAGCCTGCCCAATCTGCTCAAGGCCATCGGCGAGCGGACCACGCTCCCGGTCGCGGCCCGGGAGATCGTCGTGCGCCCGACCGATGACCGCCTGTGGGACCTTCCGTATCTGTACATGACCGGCCACGGCAACGTGAGGTTCTCCGACAGCGAGCTCGAGACCCTGCGCCGCTGGCTCCGGCAAGGCGGGTTTCTCCACGCCGACGACAATTACGGAATGGATGAGTCCTTCCGGCGGGAGATGAAGCGGCTGCTGCCGGAGGCCGAGCTGGTGGACGTCCCGCTCGATCATCCGATCTACCGGCTGATCTATTCATTTCCCCGGGGCATTCCCAAGATCCACGAGCACGACGGCAAGCCGGCCCAGGGGCTGGGGATTTTTCTGGAGGGCCGGCTGGCCGTGTTCTACACCTATGAGACCGATCTGGGCGATGGATGGGAAGATCCCGACGTCCACCAGGATCCCCCGGAGAAGCGCGAGGCTGCCCTCCGGTTGGGCGTGAACCTGTTTGCCTATGCGGTAGGTTACGGATCGTGAGTCACACGCGGGACTCCCTGGAACGGTTGGCGCGGCCGCTGCGCCTGAGCAGCAGCACTGCCTGGCTGCTGGGCGGGCTGGCGGCCGTGGGCGCAGTCCTGGGCGTCGCCGCCTGGGCCATCCGGCTCAACCTCGGGGGACCGGCGGCAGTGGGGTTCATGGCCTGGATCGCCGTGCTGGTCGCGGTTGCCGGCTTGACCTGGCTGGGGCGCCGCGAGGTGCGGAAGCTGGGCCCGCGTGATCTGGCCAGTGCGCTGGAGCAGGCCGGAGCGGCCCGCAGGGGAGCATTGCGGGCGCAGCTGGAACCGCCGGCTGAGGGCACCTCGAGCGGTCTGGCGCAGGCCGCGGACGCCTCCTGGGCCGCGGAGGTTGAGGCTCACGGGGGCGCGGCGCTGCGGCCGCTTTCACGGCGACTGCACCGTCGCGCGCTGGTGCTGGGTGTGGCCGCCCTGGTCGCGGTCAGTGCCCTGGCCTTTGCCAAGCCGGGCAGCGGACGGGCGGCCATCCTCTGGCACCCCGCCCAGTTGATCGGGTTGCTGCGGGCACCGGTCCGGCTCAAGGCGGAGCCTGAGCTGGTCGACCGGGGCGGGGAAGTGAGCCTGCGGCTCGAAGCCGAAGGACAGCGCTCAGCCACCCTCTACACCCGGGCGCCGGGGCAGCCCTGGCTCGAAACCTCCGTTCTGCTCGACTCGCTGGGCCGGGCTGAACGCCGGATCGAGGCGATCGAGAGCGACATGTACTTCCTGCTCTCCGCCGGCAGCCGCCAGTCTGACACGGTCCATGTCCGAGTCCGGATTCCCGCCTTTCTGGGCGCCCTGCGCCTGACCGCCCACTATCCGGAGTACCTGAATCTCGAGAACGAACCGCTGCCGGTCAGTGGCGATACCCTCATGGTGCCGGCGGGAACCACCCTCGAGACCGAAGGGGAAGCCTCCACGGCGATCGGTTCCGCCGCCTGGACCGGCCCGGGCAGCCGGGCAGAGCTGGCCCCGCAGGGGCGGCGATTCACCGGACAGCTCGTTCCCCGCCGTTCCGGCACGTATACCCTTTCCCTGGTCACCGAGGACGGGAATCCCCTGGCCGGAGACCCGATGCGCCTCCCGGTGGTGGTGGTGCCGGACAGCACTCCGGTGGTGGAGGTGCCGGTGCCCGGCGCCGATACCATCGCACCGCTCGATCTCCGGATTCCGCTGCTGATCGATGCGCACGACGATCACGGCATCACCCGGGTCGAGGTGGTGAGTCGGGCCGGAACGGGCAATCCACTGGTCGAAGCCGTGCCGCTGGCCGAGGCTACCCGGGAGCGGGTGCTGGCCGAGTTCGTCCTCGATCTTTCAGCCCGGCAGTTCCGGCCGGGCGATACCGTGCGGTACCGGGTGCGCGCGGCCGACAATCATCCGCAGCGCCAGACGGGACAGTCCCGCGAATTCATAGTGGTGATTCCCAACGAGGAGGCTCAGCGACAGGCGCAACGCCAGGCGGCCGAGCAGGCCCGGCGGCAGCTCGACTCGCTGGTGGCTTCCAGCCGGCGGCTGGAGCGGCAGTCGGATGATCTCACCCGCGAGCGGGCCCGCGCCGAGGGTCAGGGTCGGGAACAGCCGGCGCTGGGTTTCGAGGAAAAACGCCGTTCCGAGGCCGTTGCCAGCAGCCAGGAAGAGCTGCTGCGGCAGGCCGACGAGCTGCGGGAGACCCTCGAGGCGATGGAGGAAGCGGCGCAACGCGGGGAGGAGCCGGACACCGCCCTCGCGCGGCGCCTGGCCGAGATCGGAGAGCAGCTCGAGCGGGCCCTGACTCCGGAGCTGCGGCAGAAACTGGCCGAACTGCAGAAGTCGCTTCAGAGCCTCGATCCCCAGCAGGCGCGGGAGGCCCTCAAGCAGCTCTCCGAGGCACAGCAGGCGCTCCGGGAAGCGCTGGAACGAACCCGGGAGCTGTTCAAACGCGCCGCGCTGGAAGCCGAGATGAAGGCGCTGGCCGACGACGCCCAAGACATCGCTGCCGAACAGAAACAATGGAACGACAAGATTCCCTCGGCCGACTCGAGCCAGGCGGTGGCGCAGGAGCGGGCGCTGGCGTCTCAGGCGGATTCACTTGCCGCGGGGCTGCAACGGGCGGCCCAGCAGATGGATCAGGCCGATGCCCGGCAGCAGATGAACCAGACGGCGCAGCAGGCAAAGCAGGCAGCCCAGCAGATGCGGAGTGCCGCCGCCTCGGCCCAGCGCGGCCAGCGGCAGCAGGCGCAACAGCAGGGACAGCAGGCCCAGGCGCAGATGGAGCAGGTGGAACGGGAGACGGCCGAGCAGCGCGACCAGCAGCAGGAATCCTGGCGCAAGGAAGTGCTCGAGGCGCTCGACCGGGCGCTGGCCGAAACGGCGCAGCTCAGCCGGCAGCAGCTCGATGTGAGCGAAGGGTTCCGCCGCGGGGCCACGCTGGCCGCCGCGCGAAGAGAGCTGGGCACGGTCGAAGAAAGCGCCCAGAAACTGCTGGAGCAGGCGACGGCGCTCGCGGGCAAGAATGCGCTGGTCTCGCCCCAGATCGCCGTCGCGCTCGCGGTGGCGCGGAGAAACATGGCGCTCGCCCGGGACGCGGTTTCGTCTGCCAGTCCCAATCTGCGGGAGGCCACCGATCGCTCGGCCGAGGCGGTCGATGCGTTGAACGCGGCCGCGTTCCAGATGGTCCGCTCCCGGGAGGAAGTGTCCGGGTCCTCCTCCGGGTCCGGACTGGCGGAAGCCCTGGAGAAGATGACCCAGATGGCACAGCAGCAGGGCCAGCTCAGCCAGCAGGCCGGCGGGTTGCTGCCGATGGCGGGGTCGGCTGCGATCCAGGAGCAGCTGCGGCAGATGGCGGCGCAGCAGCGTGCCCTGGCGCGCGAGATGGAACGGATGCGGGCCGAGGGGCAGATCCCGGCGGCCCAGGAGCTGGCGGAGGAGGCGAAAGAGCTGGCCCGGAAACTCGAGGCGAGCCAGCTCGACCGCGAGACGGTGCAGCGGCAGGAGCGGCTGTTCCGGCGGATGCTCGATGCGGGCCGCACCCTGCGGGGTGAAGAGGAGGACGAACGCAAAGAACGCCAGAGCACCGCCGCCAAGGAAGGCGAGATCCGGCTGCCTCCCGCGCTGCGTCGCCGGTTAGGCGAGAACAGCATCCGGTTCCCCACCTGGGATGAGCTACAGCAGCTCTCGCCCGATGAGCGCCGGATGGTGACGGAGTATTTCCGCCGCCTGGCGGCGCGGACCGGGCGATGACCGCTCGGGCATGGCTGCTGCTCGGGGTGCTGGCGAGCCCGCTGGCCGCGCAGCGCACGCCCTATGACCGCGCTTTTGATCTGGAGCGGCGGGGGAGTTACGCCCAGGCGCTTACCGGATACCGGCAGATCCTGGAGAGCCATGCGGCCGATTTGAACGCGCTGCTGGGACTGGAGCGGGTCCTGCACGAGCTGGGGCGATCGCAGGAGCTGGCGCCGCCCGCGGCCGCGGCCATCGCGCTGGAACCGGAGAACCCGGTTCTGCTCGCGGTTGCGATTCGCGGCTGGACCGCGGCTCGGCAGGTGGACTCGGCTGCGCAGCTGGTGAACCGGTGGGCCGGGCTCGAGCCCGCCAGCGAAGCGCCCTACCGCGAGTGGGGGTTCGCCGCCCTGGCGCAGCGCGATCAACGCACCGCGCGGAAGGCTTACCAGCTGGGGCGGCAGCGCCTGAACCGGCCCGACGCTCTGGCCGGCGAGCTGGCCCAGCTCGCGACCTACGAAGGCGACATTCCCCTCGCGGTGTCGGAGTGGCTCCTGGCGATCCGCTCATTCGCGGGCTATCGCAGCTCCGCGGTAGGATTGCTGAGCCAACTGCCCACCGATCGCCGCCAGGCGCTGCTGGCCGAGCTGGACCGGCGGGGTCAGCCGCTGACCGATCAGCTGGCGGCCAGCCTCCAGGCCCGATGGAATGAACCGCTCAACGGCTACGAGCGGCTGACGCGACGCCTGCCGGCAGGGGCGGACGGCATCCCGGCGCTGCAGGAATTCCTCGAAGAAGTCCGAACCGCATCGGGCCGGGATGCCTCGCTGGCGCGGGCTCGAACGCTGGAGGTGCTGGCGGATCGGCAGGCGTCGCAACGAACCCGTTATCTGGCCGAAGCCGCCCGGGCCTACTCGGAAGCGGGCGACCAGACCTCGGCGCGACGGATGCTGGCACGGCTGTCGAACGATCCGAAGGCTTCGCCCGAGGCGGCGGCGACGGCGGGCGTCACGCTGGTGAGCGTCCTGATTTCCGAAGGCAAGCTGGAGGAGGCCGACCAGCGGCTCAAGGAACTCAGGGAGACGGTCACGGCCGACGAGCATGAACGCCTGATTCATCGGCTGGCGCGCGCGTGGCTCCGGGCCGGAAAACTGGACCGGGGACAGGCGCTGGTGGCCAGGGACAGCAGCGTCGAAGGCTTCGCGATTCGGGGCCGGGCGCTGCTCTACCGGGGCGACATCGCGGGCGCGAGCCGGGACCTGGCCGCGGCCGGTCCCTTTGCCACCGAGCGGGGCGAGGCCACCGAGCGGGCCGCGATCCTGGCCGTGCTCCAGGTGATCGACGGGGATTCGCTCCCCGCCCTCGGGGCAGCGTACCAGGCGCTCGAGCGGGGCGATTCCGCCGGGGCGGCTGCCGGGTTCGCCACGGTGGCGGGGACCCTCCCGCCCGATCGCGGCGGAGCACATCTGTTTCTGATAGCGGGACGGCTCCGCGCGGGGCTGGGAGCGGTGAAAGAAGCCGAGCAGTTTTTCCGGAGTGCGGCTGGCGTCAGCAACAGCGCGGCCGCCCCGGCGGCGGGTCTCGAGCTCGCCCGGATCCTGGTGCGGCAGGGCCGGCCCAGGGATGCCATCGCCACGCTGGAACAGCTGATTCTGGAATTCCCGCAGAGCGCGGTCGCCCCCCAGGCGCGACGGCTGCTCGACACGGTGCGGGGGGGAGCCCCACCCGCATGAGGCGGCGCACGTTCATCGCCGCCGGCGCCGCCGCGCTGGTTCCCC
>DASTEX010000009.1:0-6474 GCA_035709185.1 Gemmatimonadales bacterium | reverse complement strand
CCGTGCCGTCCTCGGTCATCAGCTGCCGGAACGACTGCACGCCGTGCCGCAGTCCCGCCTGGGTGCTGGCGCGGAGCATCACCGCCGTGTTGCTGACCAGCAGCGCATAGCCCTCCGGGCCGAGCCCGCGCATGGCCGGGTCGTGCGACACCATCAGCATGCCGTCCGCCGACTCGGCGAGCAGGTAGCCGGTCTGCCGGAAGATGTGCTCGCGCAGCAACGCCGCCGCCGTGCGCGCCTGCCCGTTCACCCGGACCGCGACGTCCTCGGTCAACGCGAACGCACCCGTGCGACGGGGCGCGCTCGACGGCATCGGAATAATCACCGGTTTCCTCCCAGCGGACTAACGCAGGAGGTATCACGGGAGTTCCGGCAACCGCACGGTGAACGTGGTTCCCCGGCCTGTCGCGCTGATCACACCGACGGATCCGCCGTGGGCCTCGACGAGCTTGCGGACGATCGCGAGACCCAGCCCGCTGCCGCCGGGCCGGCGGGAGACGAAGGGCTCGAACAGCCGCCCGATCAGATCGGGATCGATGCCGGGACCGTCGTCGGCCACAATGAGGCGGACCGGGTTCTCCATCTCGCCGCCGGGCGGAAGCCGGTCGGCCCGGTTGACCTCCACCAGAATACGGCCCTTGCCCTGACAGGCCTGGACCGCGTTGAGCACCAGGTTGCTCACGATCCGGTGGATCAGGTCCTCGTCGGCTTCCATCAGCACCGGCTCGCCGGTGACCTCTATCGTGAGCTCGTCAGTGCACTCGGGACGGTTCCGGATGAGCTTGGTGGTCTCGAGGGCCACCCCGTGCAGGTTGACCGTGGAGAAGTTGGCGGCGCGCACCCGGGTAAAATCCAGGAACTCACCCAGCAACCGGTTCAGCCGGTCGCTTTCCCGCACGATGAGCCGTCCGAGCGTCCGTTCGTCATCGTCGGACTGGGCCGAGAGCGCGAGCTGCTCCACCGAGCTGCGGATGGAGGCAAGCGGATTGCGGATTTCGTGGGCCAGCGACGCGCTGAGCGCCGCGACCGCCTCCAGCCGCTCGGCCCGCAGGTGCAGCTCCTGGAGCTGTTTCAGCTCGGAAAGGTCGGTGAACAGGGCCGTCACCGCGGGGAGACCGTCGAAGGTCTGCTCGAACGTGGTGGTGGAAAGCCCGATGGGGAATGGCGGCCCCTCGTCCGGGTTGACCATCCCCTCACCCCGTGCCACCCGGTGACCCCGTTCCAGTCCGGCCAGGATCGCGCTGTGCAGCTCGGGCGCCCGCCGCTCGAGCAGATCCATGACCGGAAGCCCGAGCCCGCCAGGCGGCAGACCGAGCAGACGCTCGGCCGCGGGATTGGCGAACGCCAGTCGGCCGTTCCCGTCCACCGTGATCACTCCACTCTTGATGCTCCGGAGCACTTCGGACGCTTCGAAGCGGACCCGTCGGAGCTCGAGCTCCAGCCGGCTTTGCGCGGCGGCCGTGTGCTGGAGCCGGTGTCCCAGGAGCGCTACCAGCAGAAACACGAAGCCGAAGACGATCAGCTGGCCCCAGACCCCGGTGGGCAACCGCGACTGGGATTCCCACAGGATGGCAACGATGTATCCCACCGCCGCACCACCGGCCACCACCAGTCCGACCCAGGTCGGCAGCAGCAGGGCGTAGACCGCGATGACCACGATGTACATCCCGGCGAGGGCGGTGCTGGCCTCCCCCCCGAGCCGTACCAGCGTCGTCACCACCGCCAGGTCGACGATGCTCTGCAGGAGGAAGAAGGGGACGCCGGGCTCGGTTCGGCGGATGAGCACGCGGTACGCCGCGTGGGCCGTCAACACGAACACCAGCAGCACGCCGAGCGACGCGTAGAACGAGGCGTCCGGAGTTTCGGCCCAGACGATCGCGGCCCGCACCAGCACGACCGTGGTGATCGCGATGCGGAAGGCGAACAGCCAGCCCAGCAGCTTGCGTTCGTCGGCCAGCGCAACCCGCCGCTTGGCGGGCGCGGCCGATCGGTCCAGGACGGGCGGAGCGACCGCCGCCTCAGGCGGCGTAGTCATCAGAGACTGTCATGGGATGAACTAAAATTAGTGAGACGACTCGATTATCTCACCCTGACCGGACCGGCAAGTCTCGTCCCGGCCGGAATTCGACGAGCCGACCTCCATGGAAGAAGTCCGAATCGACAAGTGGCTCTGGGCTGCCCGTTTCTTCAAGACGCGCGGACTGGCGGCGGAAGCCCTCGATGGCGGGAAGGTGGAGGTGAACGGCGAGCGAGCCAAGCGGGCCAAAGTGGTCCGGCCGGGCGACCGGGTGCGACTGCGGCTGGGCCCGTATGAGCATCTCCTCACTGTGGTGAAAGTCTCCGAGCGACGAGGACCCGCGTCGGTGGCGGTCACCCTGTACCAGGAAGATCCGGAGGCCAGACTGCGGCGGGAGCGCCTGGTCGAGCAGCACCGGCTGGCGCCACCGGCCTTCGACTTCGGCAAGGGGAAACCCAGCAAGAAGCAGCGCCGGCAGATCGACCGCTGGAAGCGGGGAGGCTAGCGCCGCGGCGGACCGACCAGATCGAGGGCGGCTGGAAGACCGCCCTCGTTCAATGTTGCCCGCGGCTATTGCCGGTTGTACGCGACCTGCTTGACCGTCTGAGCCTTCTCGATCGCGATCACCATGGCAGGCACCAGCACCACATCCGGCAGGATGTTGGCCTTCATGTCGGCATACACGGCGGGCGCTTCCAGCCCGCGCGCCTTGGCGGTCTGCCCGGCGAAGAAGGTCAGCGCGTTGTTACACAACAGGAACAGCACGCCCCGTTTCTGGAGGGCCTCGATGCTGGCGTTGGGCAGTGATGCGCCGAAGGCCGGGACCGCGACTTCGGTGCGCCAGGGGTTCCTGGTGTACGCGGCGCCGGATCCATCCTTCGCATTCACGATTTCGCCCAGGCGATACTTGGCCCACATGGCGTCATTGACCCCGTGCAGCGTGGTCATTCCATAGAAGGTGCCGATCGCGCTGATGTCGGCATCCTTCGCCCCGTAAGCCTTGTTATACGTGTCGAGGTAGTTCACGATGTGGACCATCGGGAGCCCCCCGCCGTCCCCCGGCATGTCGAAGAGCTGCCGGTGCTTCCCGGTGATCCGCTCGAGCCAGGCGTCGTTGCTGTCCTGCACCAGGCCGTCCCGCGGCGTGGCTTCGAGCAACGCGGGCATCGTGAGGGCCCCGGCGGCGAGCGCCGCGGCCTTTCCCAGGAAGTCCCGGCGATGGGTCCGGTCGGAATCGGTCATGTCCCCCTCCTAGCAGAATCGGCTTTGATTCTGGCGCTGCGTGTGAGATACGGCACATCCGGCGGATGATCGCCGTTGGGCCAGTCGAGTTCCTTACCAGTGAAATCCGGGCGCGGCCGGCTGAGGACATAACCCGCGACGTCATATGCCTGCTGGTCCGTGAGCGTGCCGGGCCGGTGTTCGGGCATGTTGTGACGGATGAAGGCCGCGGCGGTCCGAAGCCGCGCCATCCCCGCCCCGATGGTAAAGCTCCCGGGTCCCCACAGCGGCGGTCCATCGTCGGTTCCCAATCCATCCTTCCCGTGGCACCGGGTGCACTGGGTCAGGAAGATCTCCCGCCCGCGAACCGTATCGGGCTCGAGCACTGGAATCGAGCCGAAGCCCTGCCCTTCCATCGTGACCGCGTTGGGAATCCGGCGCGACAGAAACGCCATATACGCGATGATGTCCCGCATGGCCGAGCCGTCGAAGGGGAGCGGGCGCCCGTTCATGCTGCGCTCCATGCAATCGTTGATCCGGTCACCCAGCACGTTCATCCGGGCGTTGCGACTGCGGTA
Organism: Gemmatimonadales bacterium; assembly: GCA_035709185.1. Lineage (GTDB taxonomy): Bacteria > Gemmatimonadota > Gemmatimonadetes > Gemmatimonadales > GWC2-71-9 > SZUA-320. The sequence goes on along the minus strand of DASTEX010000009.1, from coordinate 2,658 downwards.
CTGGGGAAACCGGCCATACACTCCAACCCAGGGCGAGGACCACGGCCGGGTGCCGTCTTCGAGATGACAGTTGGTGCAGCTCATGTTGGCGCCGACGTAGTCGGGCAGGCTGTCCCCGGTGAAGCGGAGAATCGCGCGACCTCGCCGGATGGCCGCACCCTCGGGTCCGGGTGGCACTTCGGATTCATCGGGAATCACCAGTGCCACCGGGGCCGTGGGCGGCGGAGGCAGTACCGTTGCCGGTGGCTGCAACCGCTCGATATCGCAGCCGGCGAGGGCCACGATCAGCAGGGCGAAGCTCAGCGCGCGCATTACACCTGGGTTGTGCGGGGGAATCTGGCCTTCCCCGACAGAACGAAACAGCCCGAAACTATGCTAACCCACCGAGGTCATCAGAGTTCCGCGCCGGCCAGCTCGCCGCGGAGCGGCCGCAGCAGTCCCCCAACTTCATCGATTCCCTCGGGACGCACCGCGTAGTAGATCCATCGACCCTGGCGCCGGTCAGTTACCAGCCCGGCCTCCTTCAGAGTCCGCAGGTGAAAGGACAGGCGGGACTGCTGCGCCCCGACGGCTTCGCTCAGGTCGCAGACGCAACGCTCCCCCTCGCGAAGGAGCTCCAGGATCCTGAGCCGGGTTTCGTCAGAGAGCGCGTGAAAGACCCGAGCGCTCCGGGCCAATGAAGCTGAGTTCATGGCCCGGAGGATACATCAAATTGCCTTGATATGGAAGGACTAGGGCTGCTGCTTCTGAGCGGGCTTCTTCCTGACGTCGACGCCGGTGCTCCCCGCCGTCACCTCGACCTGCTCTCCATTCTCGCCCTTCACCTTGAGTTGGGCGCCTTCGGCACCGGTGCTGATGTCCACCACCTTGGTCCCCTCGGCATCAGTGACCTGGATGACCGCACCGCCCGATTCGGTTGAGATTTTCACGTGTTCCGCATCCATCCCGTCCAACCAGTCCCTGGCTTCCCGCTGGCTCACCACCAGCGGCCGGACCAGGCCGGAGGGTTCCATCCTCAGTTCTCCGATGACCGTGTACTCGGCCGCCTCGGGTGATCCCTCCTGAACGCAATCGAACATCCCCTGTGTGTGCGGCGAGTCGAGGACAAACACGCAGCCGCTGAGGTCCTCGGCGTCGTAGTCGTGCTCGAGCTTGACCACCAGGTTGAGTCGTTTGAGCCCTCCCTCGCTCCGGCGAACATCGACCTCCTGGATGTGACCCACCCGGTTGTGGTCGATGCTGAAGGGGACTACCGCCAGAGGGATCCTGAACCGGCCGCCGTGGTCCACGGTTTCTGCGATGGAGCTCTTGACCTGGCGCCCCAGTGTGAGGAAGAACATCCCGGCACCGAACACAAGCCCGGCACCTAAACCAATACGAATCCAGAGGTTACGCATTTGCGACTCCCCGGGGGAGGACGAGCGGCCGGCCAGCATCATTGCCGTTACAAGATGAGACGCCTGGTGTGTACAAAAGGTTTCACCGGGGGTGGAAAAAGCTAAAGGGTGAGGAAGCTCTTTCCCCACCCCCTCCGCTCGGCTTGCTGACAGCGGTCAGCTATCCGCTGTCAGACGACGACAACGGCTAACGGCTAGCGGCTAGCGGCTAGCGGCTACTGCCGATGGTACGACAGACCGCGGCGCTGCGCCTGCTCGATCGCAACGACCATCCCCGGCACCAGGTACGCCCCCGGCAGCAGGTTGGCCTTCATGTCTTCGTACACCTGCCTGGCATCCAGGCCGCGCGCCTGCGCCACCATCCCGGAGAAGATGCTCAGGGCGTTGTTGCACACGATGAAGGTAGCGCCGCGCTTCTGAAGCGACTCGATGCTCGCCTGGGGCAGCGTCATGCCGAGAATCACCGGAGCGCTGCGCCACGGATTCGCGACGGCGGGCTTCTTGGTGTTGGGATCGATCGTCTCGAGGAACTCACCGAGGCGGTACTTGGCCCACATGGCGTCGTTCAAGCCGTAGAACGTCGTGGAGCCGTAGAAGGTGCCAACGGCATCGATGTCCTGATCGGTGACGTTATACGCCTTGTTGTAGGTGTCGTAGTAGTTCATGATGTGGACCAGCGGGATTCCCCCGGCCGGAGCGGGCGAATCGAAGAACTGCCGGTGGCTGGCGGTGAGCCCGTCGAGCCACTTGTCACTCGGGGTCACGGTTCCCTGGGCCGCGGCAGTGCCGGCCAGAAGCAGCGCGAAAGCTCCCAGTGCGCCGGTGGTCCGCACGCGGTATCGACGGATGGAAGTCGAGCTACGGGTCATCAATCCCCTCCTTGGCTATGGTATCCTGCTCGTGGCCGCTTTGGCCCTGTTACTGAGTTGACCCGGTATGCGCGATCCCGGGCCTGGACCGGACATTACTGCTTCCGGGAGCGGCAGACACCCGGCCGGGGCCGGGAATCCGGGTGGTAAGCGGCCCGTAAGCGGGCCGTTCTATTCTTGGCGCCGTGATGAGCGACGAACCGACCGAGCTGCCGACCCGAACCGGGTCCTTCCGCGCCGTCGTCCGGGTGGGGACCACGGTCACGGAGTATTCCCGGTCCGGCTCCGGCAAGCCGGTAGTCGTCCTGGGCCTGACCGAGGCCCTGCGCCGCTGTCCCCGGAGTGTACTTCAGGAGGCGCTCTCCAGTCGCTTCAAGGTCATTCTCCCCGAG
>DASTEX010000008.1:0-6089 GCA_035709185.1 Gemmatimonadales bacterium | reverse complement strand
GCTCACCACCACGACTTCATTGCCGAGCCCGCGGCCTTCGACCTGGCCCACGACGTTCCAGGCCGGTACCCGGCGTTCGGCGGGTATCGTATCGAGCGCCTGGAAGTTGGGCGCCACCATCAGACGTCCGTTGGGCTGACGCCCGAGCGGCACCCGCATGTAGAACCCGCTGTCTCCCGCCGGCGCCAGACCCCGCGCCTCCATTTCGGCGGCGATGACCCTGGCAGCCCGCTGAATGCCGGGGGATCCGACTCTCCTGCCTTCCATGCTGTCGGCGGCGAGCGTAAAGAGCAGGGAACGGATCCGGTCCGGCTCCACCGGTGGGGGAGCGGATGACGGCGCCGGTGAGGAACAGGTCCCGGCAAGGAGGAGGAGACCCAGACGGAGATGCATAGAGCTCAGGACAAGGACTTAGGACTAACGACTCAGGACTAAGATAAGACAATCGGCTTCTCCGGTCCTCCCGCGCTGGGCAGTGTCGCCCAATCCGAACGAGGGCATAGCAGGTGGTCAGGACCTAGGAATCAGAGTGGAACCGGAGCAGGCTGGCGACTGGCGACTGATGACTGGCGACTTATGAAGAGTTGACAGTAGTGAGCAGAGGCACCGATTTTAGTCCCATGATGCGCCAACCCAAGCGAAAGACGGAGAAACCCACCGGCCCACCGGCCGGCTGGCGGGCTCCCGTGTAGCCCAAGGACGCATCGCACACCGAGTACAACGTTGCGACGTGCCGTCCGAACGCCAGCCGAACCGCTCGGCTGGCGTTTTTGTTTTGTGCCCGAACCGGAACGCTGGAGGATTCCATGACGACGCTGACTGCCGAATGCCCCGACTGTGCCGCCGCCGTTCCGCTGGCGGAGGACGTAATGGCGGGAGAAATCGTGCAATGTCCCGAGTGCGGCCGGGAACTGGAAACCGTAGCCGGAGATCCGTGGACCCTGGTCCCGGCCCCCGAAGAGGAGGAGGACTGGGGTGAGTAGCCCACGCGTCGGGATCCTGCTGTCGCGGGTCCGGGTCGAGGAGAAGATGCTGCTGGACGCGTTTCAGCGCCGCGGCATCCCGGTCGAGATCTTCGATGACCGGCAGGTGATCTTCGAGCCGGGCGCGGCCACGCCTCCGCTTCCGGTTGACGTGGTCCTGGAGCGCTGTATTAACCACTCGCGGGCGGTCAATGCCCTCCGGATCCTGGGCGACGCCGGAATACCCTGCGTCAACGAGTACAAGGTCGCGCTGGTCTGCGGCAGCAAGCTCGAAACCTCTTCGGCGCTCTCTGCCGCCGGGGTGCCCGCCCCCCGCTGGCTGGTGGCCTTCACTCCCGAATCGGCGCTGGAGGCGATCGAGCGTCTCGGCTACCCCGTGGTGCTCAAGCCGACCGTGGGGTCGTGGGGACGGCTGGTAGCCAAAGTGAATGACCGGGAGGCGGCCGAGGCGCTGCTGGAGCACAAGGAAACCCTGGGCAGCTATCACCATTCGATTTTCTATATCCAGGAATTCGTGCCCAAGCCCGGTCGGGACATCCGCTCCTTCGTCGTCGGCGACCGCACGGTGGCGGCCATTTACCGCTATGCCGATCACTGGATCACCAACACGGCCCGCGGCGGACGGGCCGAGAATTGCCCGGTAACTCCGGAGATCGACCGGCTGTCACGCGCGGCCGCCCGGGCTGTAGGTGGCGGAGTACTGGCGATCGATCTGCTCGAGCGCCTCGACGGTGAGCTGCTGGTGAACGAAGTGAACTACACCATGGAATTCCGGAACAGTGTACCGGTTACCGGGGTGCCGATTCCCGACCTGGTGGTGGACCATGTGCTCCAGGTGGCCGAGCAGGCCGAGGCGGTCCGGAGTGCCACGGTGTGACGGCAACTCCGTTCCGGGCGGCTCTGGTCGGGGGAAGCGGGTACGTCGGTGGGGAATTGATCCGGCTGCTGCTGGGCCACCCCGGTGTTGCCCTCACCCAGGTAGCGTCGGCCAGCCAGGCCGGCCGGCTGGTCCACTGGATTCATCCGAATCTGCGCGGCGTATCCGACCTCAAGTTTGTCGCCCCGGACCAGCTCGAGCCGGCCGACGTGCTGTTCCTGGCGCAGCGCCACGGCGAAGCCGCCGGCACCATGGAACGCTGGGCCGGCTTCGCCCAACGGGTGGTCGACACCTCGGCCGACTTCCGGCTCCGGAGCGCGGCGGAATACCGCCAGTGGTACGGCGAAGAACACCCGGCGCCCGGCTGGCTGGAACGCTTCGTGTACGGGCTGCCCGAGCGGCGGCGCCAGGCGTTAGGCAGCACCGCCCACGCCTCGGGCGTGGGCTGCAACGCAACCGTTACCATCCTGGCAATCGCTCCGCTGGTTGACGCCGGCCTGGTGGAGCGGGTGGTGGCCGATGTGAAGGTTGGCTCCTCCGAAGCGGGAAGCGCGCCCTCGGCGGCGTCGCACCATCCCGAGCGCAGCGGCGCGGTCCGGTCCTTCATGCCGACGGGCCATCGTCACCAGGCGGAGATCCGGCAGGAGCTGGGTGGAGGCTTCGAGCTGGCGTTCTCGGTCACCGGCGTCGAGCTGGTCCGCGGCGCGCTGGTGACGGCGCACTGCTTCCTCCGGCAGCCGATGGAGGAGCGGGAGCTCTGGCGCCTCTACCGGGAGGCCTACGGCCGCGAGCCCTTCATCCGGCTGGTCGCGTCGAAGAGCGGCATCCACCGTTTTCCCGAGCCCAAGCTGCTGGCCGGCACCAACTGGTGCGACATCGGCTTTGCCGTGGACCAGGAGCGCGAGAGCAGGCGGGTGGTCGTGATGGCGGCGATCGATAACCTGATGAAGGGCGCTGCCGGCTCCGCGGTCCAGTGCATGAACCTCATGTGCGGAATGGATGAGACGGCGGGTCTGCGCTTTCCCGGACTGCATCCCATCTGATGCCGGACATTGCGCTGGTACTCAAGATCGGCGGCGGAACCGCGATTGACCTGGAGGCGGTGACCGCTGACATCGCGGCCAGCTGGATCGCGGGCCAGCGCATGGTGGTGGTGCACGGCGGTTCCGCCACCCTGAACGAGCTGTCTACCCGCCTGGGCCACGCTCCCGAGTTTCTGACGTCGGAGAGCGGCCACACCTCACGCCGCACCGACCGGCGGACGCTGGAGCTGTTCGAGATGGTGTACTGCGGCCAGGTGAACAAGGGGATCGTGGAACGACTGCAGCGCCGGGGTATCAATGCCGTCGGGTTGTCCGGGATCGACGGGCGGATCTGGGAAGGGCCCCGCAAGGACGCGATCCGGGCGGTGAAGGACGGACGGAGGATCGTAATCCGGGATGACTACACGGGGAAGGTCGAGCGGGTAAATACCGGCTTCCTTCGCTCGCTGGTGTCCGGGGGCATGCTGCCGGTCCTGACCCCACCGGCGATCAGCTACCAGGATGAGGCCATCAATGTCGATGGTGACCGTGCGGCGGCGGCGACAGCGGGCGCGCTCGGCGCCGCGACGCTGGTCATTCTCTCCGACGTGCCGGGTCTGCTCGAGCGGTTCCCCGATGAGTCCTCCCTGATCCGGCGGATCCCGGCATCGGAACTGCCGGCGTTCATGGCCGTGGCGGGTGGCCGCATGAAGAAGAAGGTGATGGGCGCGGAAGAAGCCCTCAAGGCTGGAGTCCGGCGCGTGATCCTCGCCGACGGGCGGTCGTCCGAACCGCTCCGGCGCGCGCTGGCCGGCCAGGGGACGGTGATTGGTGACTGACCCAGCCGCGTTGGAGGAGCGGTACAGCTCGGGCGCCGTCACGCGCCGGCCGGTGACGCTGGTGCGGGGGGAGGGGGCGTACCTCTTCGACGCCGAGGGCCGGCGCTACATCGACTGCTCGGCCGCACACGGGTGGGCCGCGCTGGGACACGGCCATCCCGCGGTCACCGCGGCCATCCGGGACCAGGCCGCCCGCCTGGTCATGCTCACCGAGAGCGCTTCGAACGACGCCCGGGCCCGCTGGTTCCAGACCCTGGTCCGCTTTCTCGCGCGCGAGTTCCCTCCCGACGATCGCGGCCCGCTGGCGGTGGTCACGCCGGCCAACTCCGGGGCCGAAGCGATCGAGGCCGCGATCAAGTTCGCGCGTTACCGGACCGGCCGCAGCGGCATCCTGGCGTTCTCGCGGGCCTTTCACGGTCGCACCCTGGGAGCGCTCAGCGCCACCGCACCCTCCCCCCGGCGGGATCGCTTCGGGCCGCTCGTGCCCGGCTTCTCGCACGTGCCGTACGACGCGCTCGCGGCGGCGGAAGCCGCCGTCGGTCCCGACACCGCGGCGGTGATCGTGGAGGTGATCCAGGGAGAGGCCGGGGTCCACGAAGGGAGCACCAGCTTCCTCCGCGGGCTGGAACGGCTCTGCCGCCAGCACGGCGCCCTCCTGATCATCGATGAAATCCAGACCGGCTTCGGCCGGACCGGCGCCTGGTTCGCGTCGTCCCGCCACGAGCTGGCGCCCGACATCGTGGTCCTCGGAAAGGCGTTAGGCGGCGGCATGCCGATGGGTGCCGCGGTCTGGCGCGAGTGCCACGGGCGCTTCGAGGCCGGCCTGCACGGGAGCACCTTTGCTGGTGCGCCCCTCGCCTGCGCGGCCAGCGTCGCGGCCCTCGACGCCCTGCAGCAGGAGCGACTCGTGGAGCGGGCCGCCCGCCTGGGCGAATGGCTGCTGGCCGAGCTGGCAACCATCCAGTCTTCCCAGATACGGGCCATTCGCGGGCGAGGCCTGATGATCGGCATCGAGCTGAAAGGGCGGGTCGCGCCGGTGCTGCAGGCGCTGCTGGAGCGCGGCATCTGGGGCCTGCCGGCGGGGCTCAACGTGCTCCGGCTGTTGCCTCCCCTGATCATCTCCGAGGCCGACCTGGCGCTGGCGGTGAACGCCATTCGCGAGGTACTGGCTGATGGCTAGCTCGCCGATCGCGGAAGCCGACGCCATCCAGCTGCTGGAGACGCTGGTGGCGATTCCCAGTCCTCCCCGCCAGGAGCGGGACGCGGTCCGATTCCTGGTGGACTGGATGGCCGGCCGCGGATTGGCAGCCGCTCCCGACGACGTCGGCAACGCCGTGGGCATCCACGGAGTCGGACCGCGGGAAATCCTCCTGTTAGGCCACATCGATACCTTCCCCGGATCGGTGCCGGTCCGCCGGGAGGGCGGTCTGCTGTACGGCCGGGGAACGGTGGATGCCAAGGGGCCGCTCTGCGCCTTTGCGGCAGCGGCCGCGTCGGTGCTCCCGCCGTCGGAGTGGCGGATCACTGTTGTAGGTGCAGTCGAAGAGGAATCGGTCACCAGCCGGGGCGCCCGGCACATCGCCGCGAGCCGGGGAAATGGCCCGCCGGCAGCCGTGATCGTGGGCGAGCCCAGCCGGTGGGACCGGATCACACTGGGATATCGGGGATCGGTCGAGCTGAGGCTCGGCCTCCGGGCGCCCTTCGCGCATTCGGCCGGGCCCGCGCCGCTCCCCGCCGAGCGGGCGGTCGAGCTGTGGCAGGCGGTGCAGGACTTCGTGGCGGACCTGAACCAGGGCCGGGATGACGGCGAGTTCTACCGGTTCGCGGCGGCGCTCCGCTCCATCCGCACCCGCGACGTCGGGGCCTTCGGCGAGGCGTCGGTGCACATCGGGCTGCGATTACCACCCGACGCTTCCCTCTCCCGCCTGCGGCGCGAGCTGTCGGGCGCACTCCGAAACCGGGTGCAGTCCTGGCAGGCGCCCGGAGCGGCGCTTGGGGTACGGTTCAGTGGCGGACAGGAAGCCTGGCGGGCCTCCAAGTCCACGCCGCTGGTCCGGGCCCTGATGCAGTCGATCCGGGCCGAAGGCGGCGACCCGCGCTTCGTGGTCAAGACCGGAACCGCCGATCTCACCATCGTGGGTCCGGCCTGGCCCTCGACGCCCATGGCGGTGTATGGCCCGGGCGACGGAGCGCTGGACCACACGCCGGACGAATATGTCGACCTGGATGAGTATCTGCGATCAATCCGCGTGCTCATCCGGACCCTGGAGGATCTCTCCTCGTGAGCCGTAAGCCGTTAGCCGTAACCGCGTCAGCCGGGATCCTTACAACAGGAGCCGAGTTCTTGCGCGCCGCAGACTGGCCTACG
>DASTEX010000007.1:0-16867 GCA_035709185.1 Gemmatimonadales bacterium | reverse complement strand
GGCCCGGTCCACGGCGGCTCGCCCGCGATCATCTCGTAGATCACGCACGCCAGGGCATACTGGTCGCTCCGCCCGTCCACCACCGGTTCGGCACCGGCCTGCTCCGGACTCATGTAATGCGGTGTACCCACGGACATGCCGGTAGCGGTGAGCCCGCCCGCGCCATCGCTCAATACCCGGGCAATGCCGAAGTCCGCCAGCAGGGCGTGCCCTCGGGAAAGCAGAATATTCTCGGGCTTGATATCGCGGTGGACGATTCCCTGCTGGTGGGCGTAGGTCAGGGCCTCGGCCACCTCGCGCCCCAGCCGGACCGCCTCCTCCACTGGCAACTGTCGCTCGCGGCCCAGCCGATCGCGCAGCGATTCCCCCTCCACGTACGGCATGACGTAGTAGAGCAGCGAATCGACCTGTCCCGAGTCGAACAAGGGCAGGATGTGAGGGTGCTGCAGGGTAGCGGTGGTGCGGATTTCCCGGAGAAAACGGTCGGCGCCGATGGCGGCGGCCAGCTCCGGGCGCAGAAGCTTGATGGCCACCTGCCGGCCGTGCCGGAGGTCCTGCGCCAGGAAAACAGTGGCCATCCCACCGGCGCCGACCTCGCGCTCGATGTGGTAACGTCCCTCCAGTGCCGCGGCGAGGTCAGTCACTGAAGGGAGACCCGGGCCGCGCTGCCGGCGGTACTGCGAGTGAGGGAACCCATACGTGCTCCAGGAGCGGTGCTCCTGTAGGTTAGGGAAATCGGGGTTTGGCGCCAGTCAAGGTTCCGGGTGGCATCCCGACGTGAAAACGGCAGGGAGGTAGTCATGCAGCGGCGAGACATTCTAAAAGGAGCTCTCTTCGCGGGGCTCAGCCCCGGATTCAGGACCCGAGTCGGCCCGAATCCCGTCGAGCCGGATCCCTTCCAGGCTGAGGCTGTCGTGGTGGAAGGTCTGGTGGCGGGAGGGCTGCGGGAATCGCACCTGAGGGGGGCCAGGGCCGGAGGGGTGGATGTCTGGGTGGGTGGCGGGCCCGGCGACATGACGGGCTATGCCTCGGTGCTCCGATTCTACGATGCACACCCCGGTGAAATCGTGCCGGCCCGATCCGTGGCCGACATCCTCCGCGCCAAGCGGGAGGGCAAGATCGCCAGCGTGCTCAACTGGCAGTCGGCCGATGCGCTGGGGGAAGCGTTCAACGGGACCATGGGAACCTCCCAGACATCGCTCCGCGCGTTTCAGGAGATCGGGCTCCGGGTCGTGGGGCTCTGTTACAACGTGACCAATGAGTTCGGCGGCGGCTGCCTGGAGCCCGAGGTCCCGCTGACCCGGGCCGGTCGCCGGCTGGTGGAGGAGATCCACGCTCTCCGGATCGTGCTCGACATCGCCGGTCATACCGGGGAACGAACCAGTCTGGACGCCATCGAGCTCTCCCGGGGGGTGCCGGTGGTGTGCACCCACACGAACGTGGCGGCGATTGCCGACAATCCCCGCTGCAGCAGCGACCGCCTGATCGAGGCGATTGCCGGGACCGGAGGTGTGGTGGGCATTACCGCCGTCAACGATTTTCACGTGCGGGGCCGGAAGGACGCCGATCAGCCGCACAGCCCGCGGGTCTCGCTCGACCGGCACATCGAGCAGTTCGAGTACGTCCGCCGGCTGGTGGGGGTGGATCACGTGGGACTGGGCCCGGATTTCGTGGATGGCATGCCGCTCAATTACGCGGCTGTCAACCGGGAAGTCATCACCCGCGACATGATTGGCGACGGCGAATGGCTCTACGTCAATGGCTTCGAACATATCGGAGAGCTGCCGAACGTCATGGCGGCCTTCCGCCGGCGGGGCTGGAGCGAGGACGAGATTCGGAAGGTGATGGGAGGGAACTGGATGCGGGTGTACCGGGCCGTCTGGGGCGCGTAGGGATAGCTGCCAGCTACCAGTTGAAACGCCCCGGCTCGAAGGGCGCCAATTCCGGCGCCGGGTGGCCGGTCATCAGGTTTGCCATCGACTCCGCGGTGGCCGGAGCCAGGGTCACGCCCAGCATGGCGTGCCCGGTGGCGATATAGACGTTGTCGAAGCGGGGCAGGCGGCCCAGCAGCGGCAGGCCGTCGGGGGTGATGGGCCGCATTCCGACCCATTCGATGCCGTCCGCGAGGGGAAAGTCCAGATAGCGTTGGACCGCCCGCCGCAAGCCCTCCACGCGTCGCCGGTTCAGCACGCTGTTGATGCCGGATAGCTCCATGGTACCCGCAACCCGGATGGCGTTCTCGAAGGGCGAACAGCCGACTCTGGCTTCGCCCAGATAAAGCGGCCGTCGGAGGGGCGTGCTGGCCCCGGTGAGCGTTATGCTGTACCCTTTCCCGGCCTGGACCGGGAGACTGACGTCGAAGCACGACGCCACCAGTCCCGACCACGCGCCGGCGGCGATCAGAAACTCCTCTCCCTGAATCGGGCCGTTGGTGGTCTCCACCGTCCGGGCCCGTCCGGTCGCGAAGCCCGCCCCGGTCACTTCCACCCCGGTCATGAGGGTGGCGCCCAGTTGTTCGAGACGCCCGGCATAGGCGGCGGAAAGGCTTTCGGGTCTGACGTGGTATTCGGCTTCCACCAGAAACCCCGCCCTGACCCGTCGGGAGAGCAGCGGCTCCATCGCCAGCATCCCGGCGCGATCCAGCCCAACCGGTCGCCGGTATCCCAGCGCCGCCAGCTGGTCGAACTCGGCCAGGGCGTTCCGCATGTAACCCGGATCGACGAAGGCGAACAGCAGACCCGCCCGGTGGATTTCGAACTCGAGTCCATCGTTCTGGAGCCGGTCGAACAGGGCCAGCGTATTGTGGTTGAGCCGGCCCACCGCCTCGAGCCCGCGGAGATAGTCGGCCCGGTTGCAGTAACGCCAGAATCGCCAGAGCCAGCGGGCCAACTGGGGCACCGAGCCGGGCGCGATGTACAGGGGGCTGTCACTCCGGGTCATCCATTTGATGCTGGTGGCGGTCAGGCCGGGTGCCGCGATTGGACCGGAAAGGGAGGGTACGATCCATCCGGCGTTGCCGGCCGAGCAGGCCATTCCCGGCCGGTCTCGGTCGATCAGGATGACCTCCCGGCCCCGCTGCCTGAGGGCGTGGGCGCAGGCTAGCCCGATCACCCCCGCTCCGATCACGATGGTGCGTGGCATGACTGACCCCCGGCTGTCCCGGCCTCGGCCGGGTCCCTTCATTCTGCTGCTCGGCTTCGTGAGCCTGGTGGGCTACACGGTCCGGAGCGACATCTCGGTGGCGCAGGAATACCTCGCCCCCGACCTCGGCCTGACCCTCAGCGACGTCGGCACCATCACCGCGATCGGTTTCCAGCTGGCCTACACCCTGTTCCAGATTCCAGCCGGGTTCCTGGGCGACCGCTTCGGCGCCCGGCGGGTGTTAGGCGGCGCCCTGGTCCTCTGGGGGCTCGGCGCGCTGGGGTCGGCCCTGGTGCCGGCCGGTGCGGCCTTCGCTCCGCTTTTTGCCGCCCGATTCCTGTTAGGCATGGGCCAGGCGGCCACCTATCCGGTCGGGGCCATGGCTATTGCCCAGGCGGTGCCGCCGGAGCGGCGGGCCACCGCCAACGCCTACTTCATCTGCAGCGCCATGCTGGGGGCCGCCCTGGCCCCCCTGGCCCTGGCTCCCCTGATGGTGCGCTTCGGGTGGCGGGCGGTCTTTCTGGCGAGCGCCGGCCTGGCCCTGGTAGCGGCCCTGCTCTGGATCCGGTTCGCCCCGGCGGGCCGGTCGGCCGGCGCCGAACCGGGGCAGGCCCGGCTGAGACCCCAGTTCAGGGACTCCCTCCTCCTGCTCCGGGACCGGAATCTCCTGCTGCTTTCCACCGGCTATCTGCTCCACGCGGCGGTGTTCTTCGTCTTCATCTTCTGGTTCTTTCGCTACCTGACGGAGGGGCGCGGCTTCAGCGTCCTGGCCAGCGGCTTCTGGGGCAGTCTGCCGGCCCTGACCGCCTTCCTGTTCTCGCCGTTAGGCGGAATCCTGGCCGACCGGGTGGGCCGGGGCCGGGGCCGGGGGCCGGAAGCGCGAGTCCGGGTGGCGATCGGCTGCATTCTCCTGGCGGCGGTCCTCGTGGTGGTCGGCGCCAACCTGCCGGGTCCGGTGCCGGCCATCGTGGCGCTCTCCCTTTCGGTGGCCTGCATCAACGCCTCGGAGGGGCCGCTCTGGGCCACCGCCACCTCGCTCAAGCCCGGATCCGCGGGTGCCGCAGGAGGGATCCTCAACTTCATGGGAAACGTGGGCGGCATCATTTCCATCTGGGCCGTCCCCCGGATGAAGGATGCCTGGGGATGGACCACCATGCTGGGCATCTGGGCCGGGGTGGCGGTCGTGGCCGCCCTGCTCTGGTCGATGGTCCGCTTCGACCGGGTGCTGTCACAGACCGACGTTCGGAAACCCCTGTCGGCCGCGTAGCTCCCGGGTGAGCAGATAGAGCTCTTCCGGCAGCACCTGCAGCCGGTTCGACCGGAGGAACCCCTGAATCGACGGAATGGTCATCGACTGAGCCAGCATGTCCTGCATGCCGGCCCGGAAGCCGTCGGGGTCCCAGGTAACCTGCCCGCTGGGCGACGGCCCGTAGGCCTCCGCCTGTCCCGCCAGGCTGTCGATCATGGCCGGGGTGACCGGGCTGGTGGTGCCTAACAGTCCCTTGAGCTGGACCGCCATGTTGAGACCGATCACGTACGACGTCTTCCAGGCCCAGCTCCGCCTCGGCGGCGGGCGTAGGTTCCCGTCCTGGTCCCGCGCGATCCAGGAGGAAATGAAGTCCTCGATCAGCTGGTGCACCGGACGCCAGCTGGGATCGCTCCAGAGCACCATGTCCCACTGGTTGGTGCAGATGGCCACCGCGAGGTCCCGTCCGGGCCAGGCCCGGAAGTCGTTATGCCAGCCAAACATGTGCGCGCCGCCATGGTGGAACGAGAAGTCGGGCTTGCCGTGGTTGGCCAGCATCCAGATCAATCCGATCTGCTCCTCCCCCCGCCGGGTCTGGGGCGTCAGCATCTGCCGGACGGTTGCGGGCTTGAGCAGCTGATACCCGTTGTAGCGACCATCGTTCAGATAGGCCAGCAGCAGCTTGATGTGATCCCCGGGAGTTGTCACCACCGTCCCGGCCGGGTAATCGGCGAAGTAAATGGCCGGCGTGGGGATTCGCACGTTTCCCATGAGGGCGTATCCGGTGGCCAGCCGGGCGAAGATCTCGGGGCGGATATGGCGGGCGTCCTGCACCGGCGGATACTGGGTGGACTTCATCCCCAGCGGATCGATGATGTACTTCTGCACGTAATCCGAGAAACTCAATCCCTCGGGATTGGTGACCTCCACCAGATACCCCAGAGTGGCCAGGCCGAAATTGGAGTACTGAAATTTCTCTCCCACCTTGGCGGTCCAGCGGGGGATGGTCCCGCCATAACTGCTGAAGTGGGTCTGGCCGTAGCCCTCCCGGACGCTCTGCTGCAGCGGCTTGGGCGGGGCGAAGTCGGAGCCGGCATCGTTCCCCGCCAGGCCGCTCCGATGGGTGAGCAGGTCGTGCACGGTGATGTCACGCTGGCCCAGCGGGTTCACCGCCTTGAAGCCCTTGAGATAGGTATTGATCGGCTGGTTGAGTCCGAGCACCCCGCGCTCCACCAGCTGCATCACGGCGGTGGCGGTGTAGGTCTTCCCCATCGATCCCGAGCGCATGACCGTGGCCGAAGTCATGGGAATCTTCCGAGCCACATCAGCAAATCCGAACCCGGCTTCCCAGATAACCTGGCCGCCCCGGGCCAGGGCCACATTGAGCCCCGGAGTTCCGCTCTGTCGCATGACCTGGGGGATGAACTCCTCCAGCGCCGCGATCAGGCGGCGGCTGGCCGAGTCGGACCCGGCCTGGGCCCGGGCGGGGAGGGGACGAGTGGACCAGAGCAGCGCTATGGCCAGGCATGGCGCCTGATGTGAAAGCCTCATGAAGCGCTTCCTCGGGGTGTCACCCTCAATCGCCAAACGGCGATTTCACTTTTCGGGTCGACCCCGGGTCGCTGCCGTCGAGGAGCCGTTGCAGCTCCTCGACGCTCAGCTCGTAAGGATCTCTCTCGTAGCCCGGGGAGCGGGCTGTCCGGGCCCGATTGGGATTATCTCCTACCGGGTCGAACTCCCACTCCTGCCGACTCAGGGGTCGGATCTCCCACTGGTGTCCCTGCCGGTCGGTAAAGCGGCGATGCGCCATCCGCTCAGCCTCCGCGGCTCCAGGGCGGCACGATACCGTTGCTGCGGGCGTAGGCAATCAGCTGGCCCAGGTGCTCATGCAGGTGAGTGGTCCCCATGATCCACATCTGCTGTCGGGTGAAGCTCTGCCCGAACACGGTCACCTTCTCGTCCATGGCCTCGACCGCGGTGCCGGTCAGGGCCTGCCTGAGGAACTCGAACGACTTCTCGAGATCGGTGATCGCCGCCGCCCGGTCGATCTTCCTGGATTCGTATTTCTGGGCGGTGGAGTAGTCCTCCGGCTTGATCCCGGTCTCGGCCGGGACGGCCGCGCCCATGGCGCCGGGAATGAGGTAGTTGTCGGCCGCGATGTGCTGAAAGACTTCGCTGGTTGAGCGGACTCCCGCCGCCGGTCTCCAGTTCCAGGCCGAATCGGACATGGCTCCCGCCAGCGCCAGCAGCTTCTTCTGGGCCTGGTCGATGTCCTTGAGCAGGTCGGCTGCAATGCCGCCGGCCTGCTGGGCCGTTGCGGGAAGAGCAGCCAGGGTGAGCGCCGCGAGTAGGGCCGCGGGTCGGATGAACGAGCGCATGTTACTCCTCCGGGATTGTCATCTGAGCTTCCAAGATATGCCGAGACTCGCGTTAGCCGTTAGCCGTTAGCCGTTAGCCGTGAGCCGTGAGCCGTGAGCCGTGAGCCGTGAGCCCTGAGCCCGTTAGCCGTGAGCCGAACCATCTTCGTTCCACGAACCGAACCAGGCCTGCTACTGCTAACCGCTAACGGCTAACTGCTAACTGGTTTCAAGACCTAACAGTTTCCGGGCATTCCTGCCCAGAATGGCGTTGCGATGCTCCTCCGGCAGCGGAAGCGCGGAGATGCTCTGCCGCATCTTCTTCATGCTTCCGATCTGGTGGGGATAATCGCTGCCCGCCAGGATCTGCCCCGCGCCGGCGAACTTCACGGCCAGCTCCAGCGCGTCGGGATCGAAGTTCACCGTATCGTAGAAGAAGTTCTTGAGATACGTGCTCGGCGGCTGCGGGAGATTCGCCCGGCACTCCGCGAACGCGCGGTAACCCCGATCCAGCCGCTCGGCCAGGTAGGGGATGGTGCCGCCGAGGTGCCCCAGGACCCAGCGGATGCCGGGGAACCGCTCGGGTACCCCGGCGAACACCAGGTGGGCCGCGGCCAGGGTGGTATCGAACAGGAAGCCGACCAGGGGCATGAGCCAGTACTCCTGCATCGCCTCCACCCCTAACGGGAACGTGGGGTGGATGTAGAGAACGGCGCGGGCCTCGCTGGCCCGCTCGTACAGCGGCCAGAACTGTTCGTCGGCCAATGGCACCCCGTTGACGTTGCCGAAGAGCATGCAGCCCTTGAAGCCCATCCCGCGGACCCGCTCGAACTCTTCGCCTGCCGAGTCGGGAACGTTGAGGGGAAGGGTGGCCAGTGCCGTGAACCGGTCGCCGTGGTCGGCCATGATGCGGGCAAAGGCGTCGTTCACCAGCCGGGCCAGTGCCACCGAACGCTGGGGCGCTTCCAACAGCGTCCCAGGACAGGTGAGGGAGATCAGCTGATGATCCACTCCCTCCATCCGGAGGACCTCTTTGCGGTACGCAATGTCCCGGTGCCCCCGCACGGCGATGTTGGCGTCGCCCGGCGAATACAACACCGGATTCCCCTGCGCATCGTCGTGCACCGTGAGCGCGCTGTCGCCCTGGCGGAGTGCGTCGATGAACTCGGGCGGGTAGAAGTGGTTGTGAACGTCAATGATTGTCATCGTGGCCCAGCGGTGCCGAGAGTGGGGAAATTGGGGTCAGACTCCTATTACCCCGACATCACGTGGAATCCAGCGTCCACTTGAGGTAAGGGTAATAGGAGTCTGACCCCAATTTCCCACAGCGGTGGGGTGGGGCTTCTCACGACCAGAGTCTCATGATTCGCGACTCCGCTTGCCCCAGAGGTAGTACACCGGGATTCCAGCGAGCACCAGACCCAAGCCGCTGGCGGTGCCGGCCGGGTCGGCCAGGATCTCATTGGCCACGACGCCGAAAGCGGCGACGGCGAACAGAACCGGAAGCCAGGGATAACCCCCGACCGACCAGGCCCGCACCAGATCGGGCCGCTGCCGGAGCCGTATGAGCCCGATCGCCAGCAATCCGAAGAAGATCCACTCGGTGTAGATGACCCGGGTGAACAGGACCCGGAAGGTCCCGGTCGCAACCAGCACCGAAGACCAGATGGCCTGGAGCAGCAGCGCCCGATGGGGGGTACGGTACACGGGGTGCACTTCACCCAGCCAGCGGAACAGCATGCCGTCGCGCGCCATGGCGAGATAGACCCGCGGGCCGGTCAGGACGATACCGGCCAGGGCCCCGAAGGCGGAGAACAGCACCAGCCCGGAAATGGCCCGCCCGGCGCCGGGGCCTGCAATAACTTCGGCAAAATCGGCGGCCACCCGGGTCGACTGCGCCACCCGGTCGAGCGGAAGCACGTGGAGATACGCCGCGTTGAGCGCCAGGTAGGCAGCCGTGACCAGCACGGTGCCGATGGCCAATGCCAGTGGAATCGTCCTGGCAGGGGCGACCGTCTCTTCGGCGCTGTAGGTCACCATGTGCCAGCCGCCGAACGCAAAGAGGCCGGCCGCGACGCCGGCGATGAAGTCTCCGCCGCCCCACGATCCCGCCACCGCCTGGACCGTATCCCGGCTGCCGCTCCAGGCCAGCCCCATCACCACCAGGGCGGCAACCGCCACCAGCTTCCCCGCCGTGAACCAGGTCTGGAGCCGGCTGCCCTGGCGGACCCCGAAGTAGTTCACCAGGGTGAGCACCAGGATGGTGCCGATCGCCACCAGGCGCGTCCCCGTCGGACCGAGCGGAACCAGGTAGCCGGCGTAGCGGGCGAACACGACGGCAATCGCCGCGATGATCCCCGAGTGCATCACCCAGAACATGGCCCAGCCCCAGAGAAAGCCGAGCGGTTTCCCGAACGCCTCACTGAGGTAGACATATACGCCGCCCGAGCGGGTGAAGGTGCTGGCAAGCTCGGCGCACACCAGCGCGCCACAGAGCGTAATGGCACCGGCCACCAGCCAGACCGCCAGCACCCCGGCGATGGACGGGACCCGCGCGGTTATCTCGGAGGGCTGAACGAAGATGGAGGCACCGATGATGGTGCCGACCACCAGCGCCGTGGCGTGAGGGAGCGCAATGGCCCGCTTGAGCTCGGTCAACGGCGGATTCCTCGGACGGGCGGACGGTCAGACGGTCGGACGGTCTGTTAATCTCCCTCTCCGGCCGAGGATGAGGAAGCACTGCCGGACACTGGAGCTTACCGCCCGTCCGACCGTCCGACCGTCCGAACGTGCGTGAGGACTGGCCAGCCGCAGGTCCCCGGCGTAGCTTCGCTCAAGGTTCCGGATCCCTCCGGGAGGTGCGGCATGACGGCAGGCAGAACCCGTGAAGCCAGGCTCCGGCCGGAGTATTCCCACCTCTATCCGGGTGTTCCCGCCGGCGTCTGGATGCCCGCGGCCGACATGGGCGCGGCGCTGCTCATGGCCCATCTGCAGCTGTCGGTCCTGCCCCGCCTCGGCAATCGACTGCTGGACGAGCACCATTTCGAATTCCGGGGCGGACAGGCGCGCGGATCCGAGACTACCGAACGGACCCGATCGGGAGAAGAAGACGCCAGCACCCGGGCCCGGACAGGATGACGATATGGCTGCCCACTCTCCGCCGGTGCCGGAGTCCCCTCCGAAGCCCCGGGACGAGGATCTCGATTTCTTCGGTCTGACCCATCCCGGGACGATCCGCCGGGACAACCAGGACCACTTCCTCTACGCCACGCTGCACAAGACCATGCGGGTCTGGGGCACCAGCCTGCCGAATCCCGAGCTGCTGGAGCTGCCGAGCCAGCGGCTGGCCTCCTTCGGACTGGTGGCGGACGGGGTGGGTGGCCGCGCCGGCGGGGAAACCGCCAGCCGGGCGGCGCTGGAGACCATCGCCAATTACGTCACGCACACCATGCAGACGTTCTACACCGGCGATTCCCGCAACGAGGACCTGTTCCTCACCCAGCTGAACGAAGGCGCCCAACGGACCCACGAGGCGGTGATAGCCCGGGCCCGGGAAAGCGGCGATCCGCACGGACCGGCCACGACGCTCACCGCGATGATCGCCATCTGGCCCAGCCTGTACCTCCTGCACATCGGCGACAGCCGATGCTATCGCTACCGGGCCGGCACGATCGAGCAGCTGACCCGGGACCAGACCATGGCCCAGGACCTGGTGGATTCAGGAGTGCTTCCGGCGGACCGGGCCAAGCAGAGTCCGTTCGCCCATGTGCTGTCGAGCTCGCTGGGCGGACGGACCACCGCGCCGATCGTGTCCAAGACCGACCTCAAGCCCGGCGACATCCTCCTCATGTGCACTGACGGTCTGACCAAGCACGTATCGGATCAGCAGATTACCGAACGGATGCGGAGCCTGACCAGTTCGGAGCAGACCTGCCGCGCGCTGATGCAGGATGCGCTGGATGGCGGCGGTTCCGACAACATCACCATTCTCGTGCTGCGCGCCATCGTCCGCTGACGGTAGTAATATTTCCCCCGTTCCATGTTCAGCATCAGCCGGTGGCTCCCGCTGCTGCTGCCGGTTCTGTCCGGCAGACTCCTGGCCCAGGCCGACGGAATCGGCCGGACCACCCCGGTGGCCACCGGCACCCGGGTGGACCCGGCGCCCCGGGTCGACGGGAAGCTGGATGACGAGGCCTGGCGCGCCGCCCCGCCGCTCAGCGGGTTCATCCAGCGCGATCCGCGGGAAGGGCAGCCGGCTACCGAGCGGACCGAAGTGCGGATCGTCAGCGATGCCGAAGCGCTCTATATCGCCGCCTGGCTCTGGGACAGCGACCCGGCGGGTATCGTGCCCGGCGAACGGCTGCGCGATGCCGAACTCACCAACAGCGACTACTTCGGCGTCATCCTCGATACCTATCTCGACCGCCAGAACGGGTTCGTCTTCTCGACCACGCCGTCCGGAATCGAGTACGACGGTCAGGTGGTGAAGGAAGGCGAAGGTGGCGGGGTCTTCCAGTCGGGACAGAGCCGGGTCCAGGCCGGTTCCATGGGCGGATTCAACCTCAATTGGGACGGCAGCTGGTCGGTGGCCACGTCGATTGACAGCGCCGGCTGGTACGCCGAATTCCGGATTCCGTTCTCCACCCTTCGCTACGGCGCGGGCACCCCGCAGCGGTGGGGGCTGAACCTGGTTCGGGGCATCCGGCGCCGCAACGAGGAAGCCTTCTGGGCCCCGATTCCCCGCCAGTTCAACCTCATGCGGCTGTCGCTGGCCGGCACGCTCGACGGCCTGGACGTGCCCACCCGCCGGGCCGCCACCCTGACGCCGTACGTGTTAGGCGCCGTCCGGCGGGACTACAGCCGGGACGACAGCGAGTGGCCTCGCGAAGCGGGAGCCGACGCGAAGATCGGGGTCACTCCCAGTCTTACGCTCGATCTGACGTACAATACCGACTTCGCGCAGGTGGAGGTGGACGAACAGCGCACCAATCTCACCCGCTTTCCGCTCTTCTTCCCGGAGAAGCGGCCCTTCTTCCTGGAAAATGCCGGCATCTTTGCCGCGGGGACTCCGCAGGCGGCCGATCTCTTCTTCAGCCGCCGGGTCGGGATCGACGACCAGGGCCAGCCGGCGCCGATCATCGGCGGCGGCCGGCTCACCGGCCGGGTGGCGGGGCTGACCGTCGGACTGCTCCAGATCTTCACCGACGACCGGGATTCGCTGGCCGGCAACAGCTATTCGGTGGCGCGCGTCAGCCGGGAAGCGGGCGGCCGGTCGCGGATCGGGGCCATCGTGGTCCAGCGGCTCTCGACCGCGGACCGGGACGATTACAACCGCACCTGGGGATTCGACGGGCGGCTGGGGCTGAGCCCAGCCTGGACCGTGGACTGGTGGGGCGCGCTCACTGAAACCCCGGGACGGTCCGGGCGGGAAACGGCCTTCAGCCTCCGGGTGGGTCAGCAGACCGGTGTCTGGAGCAACAGTGTGCGGGTGCTCCAGGTGGGGGAGGACTTCAACCCGGAAGTCGGGTTTCTCGCCCGAAGCGGCTTCCGGTTCTTCGAAGGGTCGGTCATGCGCATCGTGCGCACCCCGGGCATCACGTGGATGCGGCAGTGGCTCCCCCATTTCACCTACCGGGGCTACTACGGCTTCGATGGAGCGCACCAGAGCAGCTACTACCACATCGATCCGGAGTTCGATTTCGAGGGAGGCGGCCGGCTGGGACCCGAGCTCAACATCCAGGGCGAGACCCTCACCGAGCCATTCGAGATTGCGGAGAACGTCGTGCTGCAGCCGGGCCGCTACACCTGGGCGTTCAACGGGTGGGACTTCTCGACCAATCCGAGCGCGCCGGTGTCGGTAAGTGCGAGGGTGGAGCTGGGCGGGTTCTATACCGGCTCGAAGTACGGTGGTAACGCGACGCTGACCCTGCGTCCCAACGCCGCCTTCACCGGCTCGATCCTGATGGACTACAACGACGTCAATCTGGACGAGGGAGATTTTGCCCGCAGTCTCCTGGGTCTGCGGCTGGGCTACTTCTTCACGCCGCGGATCTTCGTCCAGTCGCTGGTGCAGTACAACAATCAGGCCCGGGTCTGGACCGCCAATGCCCGGTTCGGCTGGCTCAACACCGCCGGCACCGGCCTGTTCGTGGTGTTCAATGAAGCGCAGGAAGCCGACGGACTGGTGCGCTGGACCCGGCCGCAGGCGCGGTCGTTCACCGTCAAGTTCACCCGGCAGTTTGGGACGTAGCTGTCGGCCGTCAGCTGCGGCTATCGGCTGTCAGCCGCCTGCAGTTCGGCGTTCACTCCACGGGTATCCTGCGGTACTCCCGCTGCAACCGGAATAAACCGCGCCTGGAAGAATCGCAGGTAGGCTGGCTCGTAGGCGAAGGCCAGGCCCTTCACGCTCTGGCGGTTCTCCACCACGGCTTCCACGCTTTCAGCCGTGACGTCCATGTGGGCCTGGGTATAGACCCGCCGCGGGATGGTCAGCCGGACCAGTTCGAGCCGGGGAAAGCGGTTCTCCCCGGTGACGGCATCGCGTCCCGCCGAGACCGCCCCGCGTTCCATCGCGCGGATGCCCGATTCGAGATACAGCGCGGCCGCAAGGGCCTGGGCCGGGAACTGCTCGCGTGGAATCTGCGGCAGAATGGCGGCCGCGTCGAGAAACACCGCGTGGCCGCCGATGGGCCGGACGATCGGAACGCCCGCGTCCATCAGTTTGCGGCCGAGGTAGTGCACCTGTCCGATCCGGCTGCGGATGTGGTCTTCCTGCACCGACTCCTCGATGCCGATCGCCATCGCCTCCATGTCGCGCCCGGCGAGTCCCCCGTAGGTATGGAGTCCTTCGTACACCACGGTCAGGTTGCGGGCCTGCTCCGCCAGGCGCTCGTCCCGCAGACCGAGCCAGCCGCCGATGTTGACCAGGCTGTCCTTCTTGCCCGACATGGTGGCGCCGTCGGCGCAGTCGCAGAGGTCCAGCAGGATCTCCGCCACGGTGCGCTGCTGCTGTCCCGGCTCCCGCTGCTGGATGAACCAGGCGTTCTCCACCGCGCGGGTGGCATCGAGAATCAGCTTGATACCGTGACGACGGGTGTAGTCCCGCACCGCGCGCAGGTTGCCCAGCGAAACCGGCTGGCCGCCGGCCAGGTTCACGGTGGCTGCCACGGAGATGTAAGGAATGCGTTCCGCGCCTACCTGCCGGACCAGGGCATCGAGCTTTTCCAGGTCGACATTGCCCTTGAACGGGTGCTCCGAGCCCGGGTCGTGAGCTTCATCAATGATGACGTCGTGGAAGACGCCGCCGGCCAGCTCCTGATGGGCCCGGGTGGTGGTGAAGTACATGTTGCCGGGCACGTGATCGCCCGGGCGGATCAGGATGCGGGAGAGGATGTGCTCGGCGCCACGTCCCTGGTGCGTCGGAATGAAAAACGGAAAGCCGTAGTACTGCCGGACCGCGCGCTCGAGGCGGAAGTAGTTGCGGGAACCGGCGTAGGCTTCGTCTCCCAGCATCATGCCGGCCCACTGGCGGTCGGACATGGCACTGGTGCCCGAGTCGGTCAGCAGATCGATGTAGACGTCCTCTGACCGGAGCAGGAAGGTGTTGTAGCCCGCGTCCCGGATGGCCACCTCCCGCTCGGCCCGGGTGGTCATCCGGATCGGCTCCACCACCTTGATCTTCCAGGGCTCGGCCCAGCTGTGGAACGGCATGGCGTATCCTCCCGTTGGTCCGGGCAGGATAGGGCGGGTGCGATGAGGAGATGGTGAAGCTTGTGTGAACCGGCGGTGGGCTGTCAGCTATCAGCCGTCAGCTGTCGGATAGCTGATAGCTGATAGCTGATCGCGTCAAGCGAGCCACTTGGCGAAGGTTGGCCCCACATCCACGCCGACCGCTCCGGTGATGAGCCGAGGCAGTTCATCCACCTTGAAGCCTCGACGCTCCCGGGTGCCCCACTGCACCAGGGCATGGATGGCCTCGCGCAGGCCGCGCTGTCCGCCGCTGCCGCCCCGAATGGCGGTCTCGACCTCCTCGGCCATCAGGGCGCCCCGGCAAAACAGGGCCTGACCGAGGCGGAAATCTTCGCTGTACTGGGTCGATGCCGACCGGCTGAGGCTGACCAGGGGGATGGTCCGGAAGAGGCCCGGCAGCCCGGCCAATGTCTGTTCAAACTCGGCCAGCCGGCTCGACCGGTAGGCGATCCGGCCCGACGCCAGGAGCCCCGTGGCCAGGGCATCGGTGGCGATCCAGCGGCCGAAACCCTCCGCGAACCAGATGGTATCGATGACCGGCGGGACTTCCCACCGGAACGGGTAGTACCCCTCGCCGTAGACCCGCTTCGGGATCCACGCGTGAGTGATATGGTGCGCGTAGTTGAATCGATTGCGCTCCCGGTCCTGGGGCGTCGATCGACGGTTGAGGGCCCGGGCCCGGTCGAGGGTGTAGGTGGAGCTGTCGAGGTGCTCCATGCTGAACCCGTAGCGATGCTCGGTCGAAATGGGCCGGAGGTACTCGACGATAGCGGAGTAGTGGGGGAACGGTGCACCGCCGAACCATTCCACCACCAGCTTGAAGGCCTCTTCGATCTGGGCGCCTTCGATCTCGAGGTCGGCCGGCCCCTCGGCGTAGCCGGCCAGGAACAACGGACGGGTACCGGCGAGCTGGCGGACCTGCATGCCGGGTCCCATGAGGATCTGGGAATCGGCCGCGGCGTAATAGTCGGGCGCGGTGACGGCCTGAGGACCGGGCCACGGCTGACTGCCGGGTGCCAGGGTGCAGAACACCGGCCAGCCCACCGGACCCCGGAAGTCGATCCGGACCGGCAGGGTCTCCTGGCCCTCGAGGTACCCCAGGACAGAATAGCCTAACAAGCCGAGGTAACCGTCGCGGGCCTTGGACGCATCGGAGGCCGCGTGCAGCTGCTCTTCCATCCGGCGCACATCCACTACATACCGGACCCGCGCGATGGTGGTCCCATCCCGACCCAGCCGCCAGCGCGGACCGACCCGCCGCGCCTCCGGCAGCAGCTCCCCGCTGGGACTCCAGGCCCGCACGCCATCCACGAACTGGTCGTAAGGGGCGACACCGTAGCCCATGGGAATGGCCCGGGGCATGACCAGGTCGGCGGGCCCGGGTGATGGGGGAGGGGTGATCGTCACGATCACCCGGCCAGGAGCGTCGGCATCGTACCGCAGGTGGTACCCGACTCTGGGGGATGTCTGCAACACCGCCGAGTCGCGCCGGGGCCAGAGCCCGGCCGCGATCGCCGCGGCGTTGGCTTCGAGAAATTCCCGCCGGTCCATTCGATCTCCTTGGACGGTCAGACGGTCAGACGGTCAGACGGTCAGACGGTCGATTCGCTCCGCCCACGGGGAGCGCTTCCGTCGGTGCCTGCCCGTCAGACCGTCGGGCCGTCCGACCGTCCGTAGCAAGAGCGTTGCCACCGGAGTCTCAACCTATATTGAGACCCATGTTTCCCTATCGGGACGATAACCCCACCGTTCTGACTCCGGTCGCCACCTTCGCCCTGATCCTCGCGAACGTCGCCGCCTGGGCTCTGCTGCAGGGCCTGGGCACCGAGCCGGCCCTGCCTCGCTCGGTGTGCACCCTGGGGCTGATTCCGGGCGAGCTCCTGGGACAGGTGGAGCCGGGCACCCGGGTCCAGCTGGGGCCGTCCACCGCGTGCGTCCTCACCGGGACGTCCACCTGGTACACGGTGGTGACGTCCATGTTCCTTCACGGGGGCTGGTTACACCTGATCGGGAACATGTGGTTTCTCTGGGTCTTCGGCAACAACGTCGAGGACTCCATGGGCCACATCCGTTACGTCCTCTTCTACCTGCTCTGCGGCGTGGCCGCCGCGTCGGCCCAGATTCTCATCAACCCGGCCAGCACCATCCCCATGGTGGGAGCCTCGGGCGCCATCAGCGGCGTCATGGGCGCCTATATCGTGCTCTATCCCCGGGTCCGAGTCCATATGCTGGTGTTCCTGGGGTTCTTCATCACGACGATAGCCGTGCCCGCATGGGTCATGCTGGGGTACTGGTTCCTGCTCCAGCTGCTGGGAGGAGTGCCGAGTCTCGGGAGCGAGCGCGGCGGAGTCGCCTTCTGGGCCCACGCCGGCGG
>DASTEX010000006.1:0-5472 GCA_035709185.1 Gemmatimonadales bacterium | reverse complement strand
CGCGGTCTTCGGGTTGGACCAGGTGTCCGACGCGATCATCGGCGCGCTGGCGGAGTCGCCCCGCACCGCCGGCGAGCTGGCCACGTTGCTGGCGCCGCGGATTTCCGAGGCAGAGGTGCAGCAAGCGCTGGTCGAGCTGGCAGGTGTCCGCGCTATCCGCCCAGTCGAAGACGGTCGAAGGCAGTCGAAGACAGTCGAAGACGGTAACGCGGAGGGGGAAGGGACCAGCTTCGACCACCTTCGACCGCCTTCGACCGTCTCCGACCGGGCGAAGCCCTCCATCAAGCGAATTCCGCTCCAGACGCTGGTGCTCAACGTGACCAGCAAATGCAACCTGGCCTGCAAGTACTGTTATGAGTACGGCGAGGACCGGATCGCGGAGGCCGCGGCCAATCCCCAGCCGCGGCTGATGAGCGAGGAGGTGGCGCGGCAGAGCGTCGAGTTCGCTTTCGCCGAAGCGGGCGACAATCCGAACGTGCACATCACGTTCTTCGGGGGCGAGACGCTGCTCAACTTCCCCGTGCTCCAGCGCACCGTCGCCATGGCCCGCGAGCAGGCCAGGGCGCTGGGCAAGACCGTCGATTTCAGTCTCACCACCAATGCCACCCTGCTCCGGCCCGAGATCATCGAGTGGCTGGCCCGGGAGCAGGTGGGCGTCACCATCTCGATCGACGGCGGGCGGGAGCAGCAGGACCGGTTCCGGGTCTTCCACAACGGCCGGGGCAGTTACGACGTGGTCCTTCCCAAGATCCGCGCCCTGCTGCAACAGCACCGCAGCCGCCCCATCGGCGCCCGGGTGACGCTCACCCGGCAGAACCTCGACGTCATTCCGATCTACCGGCACCTGATCGAGGAAGTCGGTTTCTGGGAGGTAGGGTTTGCCCCGGTCACAACCTCCTGGCAGCGCGACTGGGCCATCGAGGGCTCGGGTTACGAAACCATGCTGGAGCAGTTCGAGAGCCTGGCCGCCGAGTTCCGGGATGCGGCGCTGGCGGGGCGGCACCACGGGTTTTCCAACGTGCGCGACACCCTTCAGGAGATTCACAAGGGCATGAGCAAGGCCTATCCCTGCGGGGCCGGTTTCGGCCTGCTGGGTGTGGCCACCGACGGTGACGTGGCCCTCTGTCACCGGTTTGCCGGTTCGCCTTCCCATGAAATCGGATCGGTATTCGAGGGTGTGAACCGGGAGCGGCAGGACGCATTTCTCGAGCAGCATCACGTGGATCATAAGACCGAATGCCGGACCTGCTGGGCCCGGCCGATCTGTGCCGGCGGGTGTTACCACGAAGCGCACACCCGCTACGGGAGCACGGCGGAGCCCAACCTGCACTACTGTACCTGGATCCGCCGGTGGACCGACACCTGTCTCCGGATCTACGGCGAGCTGGCGGAACGGAATCCCGGCTGGCTGGCCCGGCTGGCAGCCTGAGGAGAAGAACCATGCGTCACCTCAAGCCCATCAATCGCAAGGCCGAAATGGTGGAGGACACCCTGCAGCAGGACGTGGTGGCGCTGCAGGGCCCGGGCGCCCCGCCGGGGCCGCACATCCCGCTGGGATGTTCGTTCGTATTTGCCCCGGGATGGGAGGCGGACTCGAGCGGCGGCACGGCGGGGCTCTGCCAGCCGGTGGAACGCGATCTCTTCGACTGCTATCTCACCTGCTTCTGGCCGGCGCACGTGCCGGACCACTACAACCACGCGCCCGAATGGACCGGCAAGTGCGCGTCGGCCCAGAAGGACTGGCGCAACATCGACCTGATCTTCCCGTGAGCCCACTCCGCGCCGCGCTGGCGGTCCTGATTCTGGCAGGCCTTTCGTCCCCCGCTCCGGCGCAGCAGGCCGCGAGTGGAGGGAACGGCACGTTCTATATCACGACGTACAGCCGCGCCATCTACGTCATTCCCGAATCCACCCTGACGGTGGCCCATCGGATCCCGTTCGATGCCGGGCTTCCGGTCGGAGCCGAGCTCTCCTTCGACCGGAAGCGGATGTATGTGATCGACGCCCACTTCGAGCGGGTCCGGGTGTATGACGTCGCCTCGCGGGCGGTGGTGGATTCGTTCCACCTGTCGACCGGCGACACCAGAGTGCGGCTTCAGGGATTCGGGATCGATCCGCAGCAGCGCTTCATGGTGTTCGTGATCAAGACCATGCAGAAGAAGCCCGACCGGTTCGAGATCGGAAAGCCAACCCTGGTGCGCTACGACCTGGCCCGGCACGCCGTCACCGATACCATCCCCTGGCCCGACAAGCTGGAGCGGGAGGGAGCCGATTTTCAGTTCTCGCCCGACGGCAAGTACATGTACCTGTTCGGCGACGACATCCTGGTGTACGAGACGGAGAAGTTCACCGTGGTGGACCGGTGGCAGCTCTCGCGTCCGCTGCAGGAAGGCATGGGGCGATTCAACTTCGGCTTTCCGGAGAGTTTCTACGAGGAGCCGGGATACTACACCGGACTGTTCCGGATCACCGATCCGGTCCAGAACCGCCGGATCATGGGAGTGGCGCGGGTCAATCTCGGCGCCAAGTCGGTGGATTTCTACGCGCTGGGTCCGGACGAGCCGGTCAGCTTCACCCTCGCGCCCGACCGCAAGAAGGCCTACGGCCTCAAGCAGCGGGTGGGAACCTACGAGTTCTGGGTGTTCGACCTGGAGAACCGGCGGGTGGCATCCCGGAGCTCCTTCAACGGCCGGCCGCGGATGCGGCTGCTCACCAGCACCAACGGCCGCCTGCTCTACATCCTGGGCGCGGGGAGCACGATCGATATCTACGATGCCGAGACGCTGCGGTTGGTCCGGACGGTGACGCTGGATGCGGATATGCTGAATGTCATTCTCGTTCCAGCGGGACGGAACTGAGTGCAGACAATTGCAGATTGCAGATTGCAGTTTGCAGATTGTAGAAGTGGCTGCAGGCTGAAGCTGGAGGCAAAGCACGAGATGGTGGCCGCGGACCACCTTTACAATCTGCAATCTGCAATCTGCAATCTGCAATTGTTTGCCTTCCCCGGTGCCGAATGAGTGGATCCCAGGTTGGGGCCCCTTCCGAGTTCAGACGAGTGCTGAATTGGCTCAGGCCTCACGCCCCCCGTCTCATCCTCGTCGCGCTGCTCAGCCTTTTCAGCAGTCTTCTCGCCCTCTCCCTGCCGTATCTGAGCAAGCGGCTGGTGGACGACGCCCTGCTGGCCCGGAACGGCCGCGTGCTGGTGGCGCTGGTGGTCCTGTTCCTCGTGATCATGCTGGTCAGTTTCGCTCTGAACGTACTCGCCGGGCTCCGCTATACCCGGGTCAGCGCCGACATCCTGTTCGACATGCGGCTGGCGCTGTACCGCCATCTCCAGCAGCTGTCGCCCCGCTTCTATGCCCGGACGCCACTGGGTCAGATCGTGAGCCGGATCAACGGCGATATCGGCGAGGTGCAGCGGGTGGCGGCCGATTCGCTGCTGGCCTGGACCGGGAGCGGGCTCACGCTGGCCGGCAGCGTGGTCATGCTGGCGGTGCTCGACGCGCGGTTGTTCCTGGTGAGCCTGGCCGCCGTGCCGCTCGCGCTCTGGGCCCTGGTGCGATACCGCCGCCGGCTCGAAGGCGCGGTGCGCGAGGCCCGGGAACGGAGCGCCGAGCTCGGCAGTTTCCTGATCGAGACCCTCCAGGCGCTCCGGCTGGTGGTCACCTCCAACGCCGCCGAGCGTGAGGCGGCGGGGTTCCGGAGCCGGAACGACGCCTACGTGGACGCGGTGATGCGGATGCGCCGGATCACCTATCTCGCCGGCGGCCTGCCGGGTCTCCTGTTCGGCCTGGGGACCGGGGCCGTCTTTCTCTACGGGGGCATGCGGGTCATCGGGGGCACGCTCACGCTGGGCACGTTCGTGGCCTTCACCGCCTACCAGATGCGACTGCTGGCGCCGGTGCAGGCGATGATGGGCCTCTACGCCAACCTCGCTTCCGCCCGGGTGTCGCTCCGCCGGGTGCTGGAGATCCTCGACCTGCCGATCGAGGTGAAGGAATCCCCCGACGCCGTCGCACTGACGGGCGCGCGAGGCCGGGTGAGCTTCGAGCAGGTGCGGTTCACCTTCGACCGGGGCGGGCCGGTCCTGGACGACGTGAGCTTCGAGGTTGAGCCGGGTGAGCGGGTCGCGCTCATGGGTGAGAGCGGCGTCGGCAAGTCCACCATCGGCGACCTCCTGGTGCGGCTGCTCGATCCGGCGGAAGGCCGGATCCGGCTCGACGGTCACGATCTTCGCGAGCTCCGACTGGCGGACGTCCGGCGCCACCTGGTGCGAGTGGACCAGGACCCGCCGATCCTCAACGCCACCATGGCCGAGAACGTCCGCTATACCCGGCCCGAGGCGTCGGAGACCGAGGTGGGCGACGCGGTCCGGGCGGCGGGTCTCACGCCCCTGATCGCCCGATTGCCACAGGGGCTGGACACGCCGGTGGGCGAGCGGGGGAAGGCGTTGTCGGCGGGAGAGCGGCAACGGATCGCGATCGCGCGGGCGCTGCTGGCGAATCCGACAGTGCTGATATTGGACGAAGCGACCGCCGCGCTCGACCCGGAGGTGGAAGCCCAGGTGCTCGAGGGATACGAAACGGCGATGCAGGGCCGCACCACCATCGTGATCACCCACCGGCGCGAGCTGGCGAGCCGGGTGAACCGGGTCATCCTGCTCGAGCGGGGCCGGGTGGTACGACAGGGCCCGCCTGAGGCAGTCCTGGCGGAAACGGGCCCGCTGCAGAGCGCGCTCGCATCGGGCTAGCCGATGCCCGGCTCTCCGGTGACGGTGGCGGTGATCGATTCGGGCGTCAATCCCGATCATCCGCATGTCGGCCGGGTGGCGGATGGCATCGCCATCGCGGCGGACGGCTCGCTGCACGACAACTGGATCGATCGCCTGGGCCATGGCACCGCGGTAGCGGCGGCGATCCAGGAGAAGGCTCCCTCGGTTCAACTGCTCGCCATCCGGGTCTTCGAGCGGAGGCTCGCCACCAGTGCGCCGGTCCTGGCCCGCGCCATCGACTGGGCGGCAGAACACGGCGCCCAGTTCATCAACCTGAGCCTGGGGACGCCTAACGCGGCCCATGCGGCCCTGCTGCAGGCCGCGGTCGACCGGGCGCGGGCCCGCGAGTCCATCGTGGTTTCGGCGGCGGAGTACGAAGGGAGGCCCTGGTATCCCGGCAGCCTAGAGGGTACGGTTGGTGTCCTGCTTGACTGGGAGTGTCCCCGGGAATCGATCCGGAGTCACGAGAGCGGGAGACGGATGCTCTTTGCCGCTTCGGGATATCCCCGGCCCATTCCCGGCGTGCCCCGGGAGAAGAATCTCAAGGGGATCAGCTTTGCGGTGGCGAATGTGACGGGGACTCTGGCGGGGAACTACAGTGAGGAGTAAGGAGTAAGGAGTGAGGGGTGAGGAGGGAGGAGGGAGGAGGGAGCGGCTAACGGTGCTGCTCACGGCTCTACTCACCCCTCACTCCTCAC
>DASTEX010000005.1:0-6759 GCA_035709185.1 Gemmatimonadales bacterium | reverse complement strand
GGTGAGCCGTTCGAGCCGCCGCCCTTCGTGGCCGAATTCGGGAATGGCGAGTGGTCGGTGCAGCGGGAGGTACAATTCCGTTACGTCGACCAGGCCCTGGGCGAAATCCGCCGGCCGGTCTTCGTGGTCCCGCGGGTGGAGGTGACGATAGAGCCCGCATCGGGGTTGTGGGCCAGCGGCCGCAGCCAGACTCGGACGCTCATGGTGCGGCTGCGCCATCTCGCGGGAGACTCCACGGCGGGGGAAGTGTCGCTCCACGCGCCGGAGGGCTGGACCGTCGGCCGCCCCCAAGCATTCCGGCTGGGCGGATCAGCCAGCGGGACGTTCAGGTTCACCGTAGTTCCGGCAGGATCGCAAACCCGGGCAGTGTTCCGCGCGGAAGCACGCGATGCCGCAGGCCGGCGGTACGCGGCGAGCGTCACCCAGGTCGACTATCCTCACATCCACGCCCGGCAGCTGGCCTACGGCGCGGAGGCGCGGATGGTGCTGTCCGACATTCGCGTCCCACCCCGCAGCGCGACCGGCTACGTGCGGGGAGCGGCCGACCGGATTCCGGAAGCGCTGAGTACGCTGGGAATGCGACTGGTCCTGCTGGGTCCCGACAGCCTGGCCCGGGGAGACCTCTCCCGCTATCAGAGCATCGTGATCGGTCCCCGCGCGTATGAGACGGAACCGGCGCTGGAGCAACACAACGAGCGGCTGCTGGACTACGTGCGGCAGGGTGGTACCCTCGTGGTACAGTATCAGCAGCAGGCCTATTTCCGCGGGAACTTCGCCCCGTTCCCGATCTCGCTCACGGAGAAACTGGGGGACACGCCGGCGAGAGTGGCGGCCGCGCGGGTGTCGGAAGAGGACGCTGCCGTACGTCTGCTTCAGCCCGGGCATCCGGTGTTCACTTCGCCTAACCGTCTGGCCGACGCCGACTGGGACGGCTGGGTGCAGGAGCGTGGTCTCTACTTCGCGCGCGCCTGGGATCCGCAGTGGACCCCCCTGCTCGAGATGGCGGACACGGGCGAGCCTCCCCAGCACGGCGCGCTGCTGACGGCCCGCCTCGGGCAGGGAACCTACATCTACACCGGCATCAGCTTCTTCCGGCAATTGCCCGCGGCCGTACCTGGCGCAGCCCGGCTCTTCATGAACCTGATCGGCCTGCGATGAGCGCCCTCCGGCCAGCCGCCCCGAACCAGTTTCGCGAGCTCTGGGTCCTGATTATTGCAAGCGGCGTGGACATGGTGGGGTTCGCCATGGTGCTGCCGCTGATGCCGTTCTACGCCCTCCGGCTCAAGGCTACGCCGGAAGAGATCGGCCTGCTGATTGCCGCTTATTCGATTGCCCAGGTGCTGATGGCTCCGGTCTGGGGCCGCTTCTCCGATCGGTACGGCCGGCGTCCGGCGCTCCTGATCGGCCTGACGGCCGCGGCCATCGCCTACGTCGTCTTTGCCTTTGCCGACTCCCTATGGCTGCTGTTTGCCTCCCGCGTGATCCAGGGCGCCGGCGGCGGGACCACCGGCGTAGCCCACGCCTATGTCGCGGACACCATCCGGCCCGCGGATCGGGCCCGGGCCCTCGGCTGGCTCTCCGCCGCCAGCTCGCTCGGGGTCATGCTGGGTCCCGTGGTCGGGTCCTCGGCGACGCACTGGAGCCACGCCGCCCCCGGCCTGATCGCGGCCGGGCTTTGCGTCATCAACGTCGCATTCGCCTGGCGCTGGCTCCACGAGTCCCGTAAGCCGACGGCCCATGCCCATACCCGCAAGCCGATCTGGCACGCGGCATGGACCGTGGTGCGGCATCCCCAGAGACCGGTTTCCCGGTTTATCTGGATATACGGAGCCGGCATGCTAGGCTTCTCGGCGATGACCGCAGTGCTGGCGCTCTATCTCAACCACCGGTTCCGCGTGGATGAGAAAACCATCGGATACGTCTTCACCTACGTCGGGGCACTTTCGGTGGTCATGCGGACGCTGGTGCTGGGCCGCGCGGTTGACCGTCTGGGCGAGCTGGGGGTCATGCGTCTGGGGACCATCACCTTGGGGCTGGGACTGGTGCTCTACCCTTTGCCGGGATCGCTCTGGCTCCTGGCCCTGGTGATTCCGCTGGTGCCGATCGGGACGGCCCTGCTGTTCCCGGCCACGACCTCGCTCATGTCGCGGGTATCGCTGCGAGAGGAGTTAGGACTGACGATGGGTGTGGCACAGACGTTCGCCAGCATCGCGCGGGTCATCGCGCCACTGGTGGCTACTTCGGCCTATCAGCGGTTCGGTCCGCCGACACCGTTCTACATCGCGGGCGGGATCGTGGCGCTGGTGGGTGTCCTGGCCTTCCGGCTGGTCGCACCGGTCTCGGCCCAGCCGACGCCCGGCGAGGGGATGGCTCCTTCGGGAAGCACGGCCGCATGACGGCCCCGCGCACCCAGTACCTGGTCACGCTGCCGGCTTCGCCCGCCGAGCTGGCGGACGCGACCTGGGAGACCATTCTCCCGCTCTATGAAGGCATTGCCGCGACCCCGCTGGATGGGGAGAACGTCCGGGAGTGGCTCGGCACCTGGTCGCGGCTGGAGGAACTGGTCTCGGAAGCGGCCTCGCTTTCGATGATCGCCTACACCTGCGATACTACCGACCCGGCCAAGGAAGCGGCCTATCTCCGGTTCTCCACCGAGATCATGCCCCGCGCAGAGGAACAGTCGGTCCGTCTGGCGCGGCAGTTCGTGGAGTCGGGACTGGCGCCTCAGGGCCTCGAGACGGTGGTCGAGCGGTTCCGCACCTCGATCGAGCTCTTCCGCGACGCCAACGTGCCGCTGTTCGCGGAACTGGAAGGCCTGGGGGCACAATATCAGAAGATCACCGGCGGAATGACCGCCGAGTGGGAAGGCCAGCGCAAGCCGCTGCCGCAGCTCTCTCCGTTTCTGCAGCATCCGGATCGCACCATCCGGGAACGCGCCTTCCGGGCCTCGGTCGAGCCCTATGTCACCGCGCGGAGTGAGCTCGCCGCCCTGTTCAACGAGATGTACCAGCGCCGCCAGCGGGTTGCATCCAACGCCGGCTTCGCGAGCTACCGGGATTACATCTTCCCGGCCAAGTTCCGCTTCGATTACACCCCGGATGACTGCCGGCGCTTCCACGATGCCGTGGAGCAGACCGTGGTTCCTGCGCTGACCCACACCATGGTGGAGCGGCAGCGACGGTTGCGGCTGGACGCACTCCGGCCGTGGGACCTGGCCGTCAATCCCTACCGCCACGAGACGCTCCGTCCCTACGCGGCGCCGCGCGAGCTGCCCGAGATTTCGCAGCGGATGTTTCAGCGGCTCGACGGGCGACTGGGCCGCGAGTTCCAGCGCATGCTGGAAGAACAGCTGCTGGATCTCGAGTCGCGGGAAGGCAAGGCCCCCGGGGGATACTGCGATACCCTGCACGCCCGCGGTCGGCCCTTCATCTTCATGAATGCCTCCGGGGTGATGGAGGATGTAACGACCCTGCTGCACGAGGCCGGGCACGCCTTTCACGCCTTCGCCGCGCACCAGCAGCCATTCATCTGGCAGCGCCACCCGGGGTCGGAAGCCGCCGAACTGGCCTCCATGTCGATGGAGTTGCTGGCCGGACGCTGGCTCGCCCGGCCGGTGGGCTTTCTGAGTGAACTGGATGCCCGGCGGGCCCAGCTGGAACACCTGGAAGATGTGCTGAGCAGTCTGGCCCACATCGCCTCGGTGGATGCCTTCCAGCACTGGATTTACACCAGTGGGGCGGGTCACGATCCCGCGGCGCGGGACGCGGAGTGGTTGCGGATCCGGGCCCGGTTCGAGCCGGTGGTGGACTGGTCGGGCCTGGAGCGCGAACGGGTCGCCCGCTGGTACCGCCAGCTCCACATCTTCCTCTATCCCTTCTATTACATCGAGTACGGCATCGCCCAGCTGGGCGCGCTCCAGGTCTGGCGCAATTCGCTCACCGACGCCGGGTCGGCGGTGGAGGCCTACCGGAGGTTCCTGGCTCTCGGAGCCACCCGCCCGCTGCCGGAGCTTTACGGCCAGGCCGGTGCCCGGCTGGTCTTCGACGCGGAGCGCATGAGGGAGCTGATCCGACTGGTGGAAGAGCAGGCCGGCGTGTTACGGGAATCGATCGACCAGGAGGAGGACTAAAGGAGTTAGGACTTAGGACTTAGGACTAAGTCCACCCCACCCAACCCCACGACGCGCCCACTCCGGGGCCGGGTGGGTGGGTCTTAGTCCTAAGTCCTAAGTCCCTAGTCCTTGTCTTGTCCGGTTGCGTCCCCGACCCTGAACCGCGATAATTGCCCGCTTCTGGCACACTAACCCCCCGAGGACTGGATGGCGAAGGAAGAAGGCATTGAAATGGATGGCGTCGTACAGGAGGTTCTCCCGGATCGGAACTACCGGGTCCTGCTCGACAACGGGCACACCATTCTGGCGTATGCGGCGGGGAAGATGAGCAAGTTCAAGATCCGGGTGCTCGAAGGCGACCGGGTCACCGTGGTTCTCTCACCCTACGACCTGACCCGCGGGCGGGTTATCTACCGGCACAAATAAGTCACCAGTCGTTAGTCACTGGTCGCCAGCCTTACATACACGCTCGAGGGTCCGCTTTCCCGCACCTGCGGGCGGGTCCTGTCACGCCGATCGGCGTTCGCGGTGAGCGTAAGGTTGGTACCCGACAAAACCCCGTTGTCCCGGTGAAGGACAACGGGGCTCAGTCTCTGGAGGGATCAGCTAGCGACTAATGACTAGCGACTAGCGACTACTTCACCTTCTGCACGTTTTCCGCGGCGGGCCCCTTCGCGCCCTGCACCAGGTCGAACTCGACCCGATCACCCTCGGCCAGGCTGCGGAAGCCGTCCATCTTGATGGCCGAGTGATGGACGAAGCAATCCTTTTCTCCGGACTCCGGGGTAATGAAGCCAAACCCCTTCGCGTCGTTGAACCACTTCACGGTGCCGAGCGTACGAGACATAGACCAGCAAACTCCTGTTAAATGTGCCTCAGCCGACTGCCACGGGACGTGTCAGCGGCAACTTGTGCACGGGCCAGTTCCCGTGACACAAAGCCAGAGCCCGCAGCCGGGCGGGCTGTTCGAATGATTGTCTGGGGAAGCGCTTGTCAGCATGAAATACGGAGAGCAAACGCGACAAATATGTGCAGCGTCAAGAAATCCGTCAAGAACTGGTTGGGCTCCGGCGGAGAAAGCGGTTCGCCACCTCGGTCCAGAAAGCGGGCTCTTCGGCCGGCCTGGCCGCGGCGTAGGTAAGCGCCTGGTAGAACTCGTTGGCCGAGGCGTAGCGCTGCTCCGGGTCGGCCCTGACCGCCCGCTCGAGGACCCGGGCCAGCTCCGGCCCCACGTCGGGCCGTTCCCCGAGCAGGTCGGGAACGGCGTCCACCGTCTGCTTGTAGAGAATCTCGGCCGGATGGCGCCCGCTGAACGGCGGTCGGCCGAGGAGGGCGTAGTAGGCCACCGCGGCCAGGCTGTAGAGGTCGGTCCGTTGATCGACCTTCTCGCCCAGCAGCTGTTCCGGGCTCGCGAACTGAGGCGTTCCGCTCTGGCTGGTCGCGCCGCCGTAACGGCCGGCCCCGCGCAGCGCCAACGCCAGTCCGAAGTCGGTGATCTTCAGGGTCCCGTCCGGCTCGATCAGCATGTTCTCCGGCTTGATGTCGCGGTGCACCAGACCACCGGCGTGTGCTTCCGCCAGGGCCGACAATCCCTCGCGCAGCAGCCGCAGCACGATTTCGCGTGACTGCGCCCCCTCCCGCTCGACCTTCTGCGCCAGGTTGGGGCCTTCCACCAGCTGCATGGTATACCAGATGAGCCCGTAGCGGCCCCCGATTTCGTAGATGTCCACCACGTTGGGGTGCCGCAGCCGGGCCGCGAGCTGGGCCTCGCGGCGGAAACGTTCGACGGCGGCGGGGTCCTGCGTCAGAATCGGTTCGAGCACCTTGAGGGCGACGATGCGTTCGAGGTGCAGATCACGCACCCGGTAGACCCGCCCGAAGCCACCCCGTCCGATTTCGGCCAGCAGCTCATAGTCGTCCCCCAGCGCGCGGCGAAGCCGTTTCTCCCAGTGCTCCGCGGTTTCGAGCAGGCTCTCCGGACGCGGCGTGCCAATGTAAGTTGGCTGTCCCGCGACCTCGCCAGCTTCCGAAGCGAAATCCTCGTACATCTCCCACGCGGTGATGTAGCGCGCCATGGGATCGGGCTCCATAGCGCGGATCAGCAGGCGGTCGAACACCTGGGGCGTGGCGGGGCGGAGCCGGGTGGGCGGAATCAGCTCGCGCGGATTGAGCGCGGGCTCCTGCCCGGTAACCGCGAAATAGATGTTCGCCGCGGTGGTGTACACGTCGCTGGCCGGGTCACCCGGCTGGCCGGCCCGGACCTCGGGGGCCATGAACGCCTGGCCCGCGACCAGCTCGTGCGCGGGAATGTGGGGCAGGGCATAACTGCAGTAGCGCAGGTCGGTGAGGGTCCCCCGGCCGCTGGGCCCGACAATGAGCGAAGAGGGCAGAATCCGGCGCACGATGATGCCGCGCGAATGGGCGTGCTCCAGCGCGCTCAGCAGCCCGCGGGCGAGCACGTGCACCGAAGGAATCGGTCGCGGCCCCCGCCGGACCGCTTCGTGCAGGCCTTCGCCGTCCACCCAGTTGCCGATCCGCCACGCGATATCGCCGCCGATTCCCACGTCGTACACGTGACGGATCGCGGGGTGGTCCAGCTGGGCCAGCGCTTCCGCCTCCAGCAGGAACCAGTTCCGCGCCTCCAGTCC
>DASTEX010000004.1:0-4934 GCA_035709185.1 Gemmatimonadales bacterium | reverse complement strand
TGGTGGCCCCATTCAGCACCACCCGCACCCGCCGCCCGATCAGCGTGATGTCGAGCGTCTGCCATTCGCCGGCCGGCAGCGCTGGCAGCGACCGCGGCGTCACCTGCCCGTAGATTCCCCCCATCCTCCGGCTGTGCGGCTCCTTCCCGTAATCATCGGCCACCTGCACCTCGTGCCGGCCCCGGAGGTAGATGCCGCTGTTCCCCGAGGGCGGCACGTTCACCTCCACGTGCAGTATGAAGTCGGTGAAGGCCTCGCGCGTGAGCAGGTCCACGCTCGGCGTCGTATTTGCCAGCTCGCCCTCCCGGAATTTCCAGCCGTTCGGTCCGCTCGATCGCGGCCGCCACGCCGCCATCCCCTCGGCCAGCAGATCGATGGTCTCGCCCCACACCGGCTGCCCCTCGCGGGTGAGTGCCGGCGCCCGCCGGCCCGCCAGCACGATCTTCGATCCGTCGGGCCGGATGATCTCTCCCGTCAGCGAGTCGCCCTGCACCGTCACCGTCACCCGCCCCGGGCGCTCGGCCGGCGGCTCCGACGGCAGCGGGAAGGTCGCCCGGTTGCCCGTAATAGAGACCTCGGCCAGCGGCAGCGCGTGCCCGGTCCGGCCCTGGAGCCGGCCTCCGGCCGGAGGGCCGGCCAGCAGCTCGAGCCACATGGGATACGTCGCGGTCCTTTCCGTGGCGACCAGGTCCCACCGGCCCGGAGGCCCCTGCGCCGCACCCTGAGCAGCCGCGACCGTCGATGCCAGAAACAAGGTTGAAGCCATCGCCAGAGTACCCACTGTTACTCCCGTTCCAGAGACAACCCCGGCGGGCTTCCGCCCACTGATCTGCCGGGGTTACTTAGCTGCACCTTCCGCCCTTCCGGAGTTCCTTCATGCGCGTCCCAGCTCTCGCCGCAGTCTGCCTGTTTCTCGCAGCCGCAGTTCTGGGCGCGCAGGAGGCGCCCGACCCCGAGACGCGGCTCCGGGACCTCGGCATCACCCTCCCCCGGGTCGAGCCGCCGGTGGCCAATTACGTCCGGGCGGTCCGCACCGGCAACCTGGTGTACCTGGCCGGGCACGGACCCTGTGACCTGAACGCCCATCCGGAGTATACCGGGAAAGTTGGCGCCGGCCGGACCATTGAAGAAGGTTACGCCGCGGCTCGCGCGACCGCGATCTGCCTGCTTGCCTCCCTCAAGGCCGAGATCGGTGACCTCCGCAAGGTCAGGCGGTTCGTGAAGGTCCTCGGCATGGTGAACGCCACTGAGGATTTTACCCAGCAGCCGCGGGTCATCAACGGGGCCTCGGATCTGTTCGTCGAGGTCTTCGGCGATCGGGGCCGGCACGCCCGCTCGGCCGTCGGGATGGCCTCCCTGCCGATGAATATCACGGTCGAAATCGAGCTGATCGTTGAAGTCGACCCCTCCTGAGTACCCCGCGGGTACCCTGGCCCGCTTCCGGCTGGACGGACGCACGGCCCTGGTTACCGGAGGGTCGCGCGGACTCGGGCTCGAGATCGCGGTGGCGCTGGCCGAAGCCGGGGCCCGGGTGGCCCTGATGGCGCGGAGAGCCGAGCTGTTCGAGGAGGTGTCGCGCCAGCTGCCCGGCGCCGTGCCCGTGCTGGGCAATGTGGCGCTCAAGGCCGATGTCGACCGCGCCGTCGCCGAGACCACGGAACGGCTGGGACCGCCGGCGATCCTGATCAACGCGGCCGGGATCACCTGGGGCGCTCCGGCGATGGAGATGCCGGTGGAGAAGGTCGAGGAGGTGCTGCTGGTGAACGTGGTGGGGGCGTTTCTCTGTGCCCAGGCGGTCGCGCCCCACATGCAGCGGGAGGGCTACGGCAAGATCGTCAACGTGGCTTCCATTGCCGGTCTCAAGGGGACCCCGTCCGAGCTCATGGAAACCGTCGGATACAGTGCCAGCAAGGGCGGCCTGATCGCCCTGACCCGGGACCTGGCGGCGAAATGGGGCCGGTTCGGGATCCGGGTCAATGCCCTGGCGCCGGGGTTCTTCCCCTCCCGGATGACGGAGAAGCTCCTCCCCCGCATCGAGCCCTGGCTCGAGGCCCACACGCCGCTGGGCCGGATCGGCGCGCCCGGGGAGCTGGCGGGTGCGGCCCTCTTCCTCGCCAGTCCTGCCTCGGACTACGTGACCGGCATCACGCTGCCGGTGGATGGCGGCCTCTCGGCCGTATGATCCCCGATCTCTCCCCCCGTGCGAAGGAGCTCCTCCAGGCCCTGGAATCCTTCATGGACCGGCGGGTGCTGCCTAACGAATCCGCGGTGGATGCGGCCATCGCGGCCGGGGGCTGGACCCCGGTTCCGCTGATCGAGGAGCTGAAGCAGGAGGCCCGCGCGGCCGGCCTCTGGAATCTTTTTCTCCCCGACTCCGGACCCGGGCCCGGACTTTCGGTCCGGGACTACGCCTCTCTGGCCGAGCGCATGGGCCGGGTCTGGTGGGCCAGCGAAGTCTTCAATTGCAGCGCGCCGGATACCGGCAACATGGAAGTCCTGCTCCACTACGGGAGCGAGGCGCAGCAGCAGCGCTGGCTGGAGCCGCTGCTCGAAGGACGCATCCGCTCCTGCTTTGCCATGACCGAGCCGGACGTCGCCTCGTCCGACGCCACCAACATCCAGACCCGGATTCAGCGCGAGGGCGGGGACTACGTCATCTCGGGCCGCAAGTGGTGGATCAGCGGCGCGGGCGACCCGCGCTGCGCGGTGGCGATCGTCATGGGACGCACCGACCCTGACGCGCCGCCCCACCGCCGGCAGTCGATGATCCTGGTGCCGATGGATACGCCCGGCATCTCGGTCAAACGGATGCTCAGCGTGTTCGGGTATGACGACGCGCCCCACGGCCACGGCGAAATCGAATTCACCGACGCACGGGTCCCGGCCGATCATCTCATCGGCGTCGCGGGCCAGGGATTCGAGATCGCCCAGAGCCGGCTGGGGCCCGGCCGCATCCATCACTGCATGCGGCTGATCGGCCTGGCCGAGCGGGCCCTGGGGCTGATGTGCCGGCGGGCCCGGGAACGGGTGGCCTTCGGCCGGCCCCTGGCGGAACAGGGCATGGCGCGCGAGGCCATCGCGCGATCGCGGCTGGAGATCGAACAGGCCCGCCTGCTGGTCCTGCGCACGGCCCACCTCATCGATACCGCCGGCGCCAAGCTGGCCCGCCGCGAGATCGCCATGATCAAGGCGGTGGCTCCCGCAATGGCGCTGGGCGTGATCGATCGCGCCATCCAGATCCACGGGGCAGCCGGCGTGTCGCAGGACACCTTTCTGGCGCGGGCGTGGAGCATCGCGCGAACCCTGCGCATTGCCGATGGGCCCGACGAAGTTCACCTCGAAAGCGTGGCGCGGCTGGAGCTGGCTCGCGCCGGGAAATAGATGCCGGAGGTCGCCGCGGTCCGGGCCGGGGAGGAGCTGCCGCTCGAATCACTGGCGGATTGGCTGGGACCGCGCCTGGCCGGAGGGAGTGATCTCGAGATCCGGCAGTTTCCTTCCGGCCATTCCAACCTGACGTACCTGCTCCGCACCCGAACGCCGCCCGGCGAATACGTGTTGCGCCGGCCGCCACTGGGCCCGGTGGCAGCGAAGGCGCACGACATGCTGCGAGAGCATCGGGTGCTCCAGGCGGTACATCCGCACTATCCGCCGGCCCCGCGTCCCATCCTTGCCTGTGATGATGCCGGCGTGATCGGCGCGCCGTTCTTCGTGATGGAGCGGCGCAACGGCGTGGTACCGCGTTATGGAGTACCGCCCGAGTATGCCGGCAACGCTGAGGCCCCCGGCCGGATGAGCCAGGCCCTGATCGACGGGCTGGCTCGGCTCCATCGCATAGACGTGCAGGCGACCGGTACGGTGGCGCTCGGGAAGCCGGACGGGTTCCTCGAGCGGCAGGTCAGCGGCTGGACCTCCCGCTGGCAGGCGGCCCTTACCGAGCCCGTCCCCGCCATGGAACCGGTGCTCTCGTGGCTCGCGTCGGAGCTGCCGCCCTCGCCTTACACCACGCTGGTCCACCAGGACTACAAGCTCGACAACACCCTGTTCGATCCGGCCGATCCCGGACGCCTCACCGCCGTGCTCGACTGGGAAATGGCCACCGTGGGTGATCCCCTGGCCGACCTGGGCCTCTCACTCACCTACTGGTCCATTCCCGAGGCGCGGAGCGTGGCGGGAATGGATGCCTCGGCCGGCTGGTGGAGCCGGGAGCAGATGATGCAACGGTACCAGGAGCTGACCGGCTTCGAGCTCGGCCGGCTCAACTGGTACGAAGTCTTCGGAACCTTCAAGCTCGCGGTGATCGTGCAGCAGATTTACGCCCGATACGTCCGGGGTCAGACCGGGGATTCGCGTTTCTCTCGCATGGGAGAAATGGCCGTCGCTCTGGCCCGGCGAGCACGGAGCATGATTCAATGACCCGAGCCGGATTCCTGCTGTGCCTGGCGCTTCCCGTCGCCCTTCCGGCCCAGAGCCCGCCGCCGGGACTCGATCAGTACGTCACCCGGGTGATGCAGACCTTCGAAGTGCCGGGCCTCTCACTCGCCATCGTGAAGGACGGCAAGGTGGTGCTCACCCGCGGTTACGGAGTGAAGAAGCTGGGTGAGCCCGGCCGGGTCGATGCCGCCACCCTCTTCGGCATCGCGTCCAACACCAAGCTCTTCACCGCCACGGCGCTGGCGCTGCTGGTGGAAGAAGGAAAGCTCGAGTGGGACGCCCCGGTGATTCGCTATCTGCCGTCCTTCGCGCTCTCGGATCCATTCGTCACCCGGGAGCTGACGATCCGCGACCTGCTGGTGCACCGGAGCGGACTGGGGCTCGGCGCCGGCGACCTCCTCTGGTGGCCGCCCACCACGTACGACCGGAGGGAGATCACCCGCCGGCTTCGCTTCATTCCGCTCGCCACCAGTTTCCGGTCGGCCTACGCCTACGACAACGTG
>DASTEX010000003.1:0-2234 GCA_035709185.1 Gemmatimonadales bacterium | reverse complement strand
GAGGGAGCGGTGACCTGGCGCGTCTCACGTACGTCGAGTGCGCCGTCCTATATCGATCTTCCGGTGGTCACGCGGTCTTCCGGCGGCAATGCGAGGTAGCCGAACTATTGACGATTGTCGATTGACAATTGACGATTACCGCCCGTCCCCCGGCGTATCACACTCGCTTGGCGCCCGGCAGGAAATCGTCAATTGTCAATCCTCAGGTGGTACTCGCTCGCGCAACTCCAGGTTGGCCTCCACCGAATCCCGAGTCAGCCAGGCGTCCCGCATCTCCTGCCTCGAGTACAGCTCCAGCTGATCGCCGGCGTGAGGTGAGCCCGGCTGGCTGCTGTTCCCGTAGGCCAGCAGGACCTTCGCCCGCACCGTGGGCCCGAACTCGATGGCCGCGTAGTAGGTATCACCGAAGGTGGCGTGGAACCGCCCGTCCTGGTCCCGCGCGTAGTGCGTGACCCGGAAGACCCCGAAGGGATCTCCCGGCGCGCCGTTACTGGGAAGATCACGCCCGTTTCGGCGGAGCCGCATGACGTCGCCGTAGGGCACATCCAGCGCGCCGTACTGCGCCTGGATTTCCCTCGCCGCCAGCTCCAGCGCGGCGACAGCCACCGCCGGGTTCCGGAGCGTGTGCGGCGTGGTGAGGGCCGAATCCGGCCGCCACGGTGCGGCAAACAGCTGGTCCGGTTTCACGCTCATCACCCAGCGGTAGAAGAGTACCGCGCCCCGGCTGTCGGTCCGCGCTTCCCGGTCCCACCGCTCCAGCACGCCCACCGCT
The DNA here is from genome assembly GCA_035709185.1 of Gemmatimonadales bacterium. GTDB lineage: Bacteria > Gemmatimonadota > Gemmatimonadetes > Gemmatimonadales > GWC2-71-9 > SZUA-320. The sequence continues at coordinate 1,462 of DASTEX010000003.1, read as the reverse complement.
TCTCTTACGATCGGCCGGGGTGACCGACGGGCCGCCGCCAGCAGCGGATCGAGCAGACGATCGGCCAGCTCCATCCGGGTCGAGTGCTTGTAGCCGAGCAGCTCCTCGAACGTGATGCTCGAGTCTTCCATCAGCATCCGGGCCGACCGCTGGGCCCGGAAATGCATGAACCGGGGTGAAATCCAGGCGGGGAAACTGTCGGGATCGAACGCCGCCGGCACTGTGGTGGTCCAGGGCGGATCATTCGCATTCTGGAGCCAGCCGCTGGATGGATCGATGACCCGGGGCAGCTGGTCATACGGCAGGGTCGCGCTCCAGAGCCGGGCCGACGAGTCGCCCGGCACGGGCCCGGCCCAGTAGCCGGCGTCACAGCACGATCGCACCGGCACCCGCCCGCCGAAGAAATGCATGATGTGGCCGTCGCGGTCGGCATACATCACGGTGAACATGGGAATCTGCAGCCGGCGCAGCTCGGCCTCGAATGCTTCCAGGCTGGTGGCCTTCCCCATGGCCCACCATTGCGCCAGCACGCCCGGCTGGTCCAGTCCCGCCACCCGCACTGCGACCGGGGGCTCGCCCGGGGCGCTGATCACCGGACCGTGCACCGAACGTTGGATCGTGATCGTGGTGTCTCGTACCTGGCCTTCGGCGCCCCGGATGCGAAGGGTCTGAGTGGCGCTCTCGAACGGCCGGGGCTGTCCGTCCCACAGGTAGCCTCCTTCCGCGGGAGTGAGTTGGAAGAGATCGGCCCCGTCGTACGTGTTTACCGTGTGAGACCACCCCAGCGAAGGGTTGAAGGCGATCGCCAGACCGGGGAAGCCTACCAGCGAAGTACCGTAGAGATCGATCCCCGGGCCCACCAGGTGCGCCTCGTAAAAGAGGAAGAGATCGGCCCATGGCAGATGGGGATTCGCCAGCAGCATGGCATGACCGCTGGCCGAGCGGGATGGCCCGATGGCCCAGGTGTTGGATCCCGCCATGAGCGGGCCGATTACCCGGTCGATGCCGTATACGAAGGTGAAATGAATCACCCGCTGGGTGTGGGCGAGGATATCGGCTGCGGTAATCGGCAGGACGACCTCGAGCGAATCGGCCAGCTCGTCGGCATGCTCGCGGGCAAAGCGATTGACGCCATCAGCGAATGCGTCCAGGTTGGCGCGAAACGCCGGCTCCTGCTGCCCGTACCACTCGGCCGCGCGCGCGGGAATGCCCATGGTGCGGACATATACATCTTCCGCGATGTGTTCCTCGCCCCAGTATTCCGCCGCCCGCCCCCGCGCCTGTCCATACAGCTGGAGCAGCAGGTTCCCGTGGCTCCGCATCTGGGCGTAGCCGAAGGCGCGGAACAGATCGGGCTCGTTCGCGGCGTAGACGTGGGGCACCCCCCACCGGTCCCACAGAATCTCGGGACTCCGCTCGCAGCCCGCCGCCAGGAGACAGGTCAGGACGAACACCCGCCTCA
>DASTEX010000002.1:0-3321 GCA_035709185.1 Gemmatimonadales bacterium | reverse complement strand
GTTCCCGATTCCGCATTGGTTCCCATCTTCCCTAAGCGCCGCGAGGACAGGCCCCGCGGCGGTCTGAACCCCTGGAGGATCTGTGATGAAGGTTGTCGTTCGGCGATGGATAGGATGCATGGTCATCGGCACGGTGCTGGGCGTGGGCCGGGCCGTCGCGCAGCAACCCGCGAGCGGCCCCGCGGCCGCCGGGGCGCGGATCGCTTTCGTGGACGCGCGCCGGGCGCTGCAGTCCATGCCGGGCTACGCCAAGGCCGAATCCACGTACGTGAAGGAAGGCCAGGCCACGCAGACCGAGCTGGGAAGGCTCCAGGCCCAGCTCGACTCCGCGCTGACCCAGTTCCAGCAGCAGGAGCCCATGCTGTCGGCCTCCAACCGGGCCGCGCGGCGGAAAGAGCTGGAAACCAAGAACACCGAGCTGCAGACCAAGGCCCGCGACCTCCAGCAGAAACTGGCCGTGAAGGAGCGGGAGCTGCTGCAGCCGATGCAGGACCGGCTGTCGGCCATCATCGAGGGGATCCGGGCTGAGAGCAATTACGCCATGATCATCGACCTGGGCAGCCAGGGGCTCGGGATCGTCACGTACGACAAGGGCCTCGATATCACCGAGCGGGTCATCCAGCGGTTGCGGCAGAGCAACTGATCCTCGCGTGGAGCCCGGTGTTCTTACCCCGCGGACCGTCGCCGACCTGATCGGTGGTCGTCTGGTCGGCGATGGCTCGGTGCCACTCACAGGTTTCGCGCCGCTCGACCGGGCCGGGCCGGGCGATCTCTCGCTGCTTTCTTCGGGCAAGTATCTCGACGCGTTCCGCGCCTCGCGGGCGGGTTGCGTGCTGGTCGCCGACGATCTGGCCGGCGTGTCGGGCGGGCCGGCGGTGCGGGTGGTGGTGCGCGACCCGGCGCGGGCCATGGGGCAGGTGCTGTCGCGGCTCCATCCGGAGAGCGCCCCGGCGCCCGGCGTGGATCCTACCGCGCGCCTGGGACCGGGCGTCGTGCTGGGCGACCGCGTCTCGGTCGGTCCCTACGCGACGGTCGGCGCCGGTGTCCGGATCGGAGACCGGGTGGCGATCGGGGCCGGGGCGGTGATCGAGGACGGGGTGGAGATCGGCGACGACTCGGTCCTCGGACCACGCGTGGTCTGCTGCCGCGGCACCCGGCTGGGTCGCCGGGTGCGGGTCAAGGCAGGGGCCGTACTCGGCGGCACCGGGTTCGGGTATGCGCCGGGCGACGGCGGGCTCGAGCGGGTGCCGCATGTGGGCCGCTGCCTGATCGAAGACGACGTCGATATCGGCGCCAACACCTGCATCGACCGCGGCAGCATCGACGACACCGTGGTGGGCGCGGGCACCAAGATCGACAACCTGGTGCAACTGGGGCACAACGTGCGGATCGGCCGCCGCTGTTTGCTGATGTCGCAGGTCGGAGTGGCGGGGAGCGCCCGGATCGGCGACGGGGTCATCCTGGCGGGCCAGGCCGGGGTGGTGGGGCATCTCACCATTGGAGATGGGGCGCGGGTCGCCGCCCAATCGGGGGTGGGCAGCGACGTTCCTCCCGGCGCCGACTACGGCGGCTCGCCGGCCCGGCCCCACCGGGAATGGCTCCGCTCCCACGCCGTCCTCTATCGCCTGGCTCCCATCGCGCGGGAACTGGAAGCCGTGGTCAGGGAACGAAACGCACATGCCTAGACGGACACTCGCGGGCACGGCATCGGTGCAGGGCGTCGGGCTGCACACCGGCTCGACCACGACGGTCACGGCCCGGCCGGCCCCGCCCGATACCGGAATCGTGTTCTCGCGGGTGGATCTGCCGGGCGCCCCCCGGATCCCGGCCCGGGTGGAGGAAGTCGAAGCCACCGAGCGCCGGACCGCGATCGGCCACGGCGCGTCGACCATTCACACGGTGGAGCACGTGCTCGCCGCGGTGGTGGCGGCCGGGCTGGACGATGTGCTGCTCGAGCTGGACGGACCGGAGCCGCCCATACTCGACGGCTCGTTCCTGCCGTGGCTCGAGCTGCTGGACCAGGCCGGGATCGCGGAACAGCCGGGCGAGCCCACCTGGATCGACGTGCCTAACGCCTTCACGGTCACGGAAGGCGACTCGAGCTACGTGGTGGCCCCCTCGAAGTCCCTCCGGATCACCGCCACCATCGAATGGGATCATCCGGTCATCGGCCGGCAGGCCGGGACCTACGACATCAATCCGGACGACTTCCGGCGCGAGCTGGCCGAGGCGCGGACCTTCGGATTCACCCACGAGGTCGAGGCCCTGCGGGCCCAGGGCCTGCTCAAGGGCGCGTCGATGGGTTCGGCCGTGGCCTTGAGCGAAACCGGCGTGATCGGCACCGAGCTGCGCTGGTCGGACGAGTTCGTCCGGCACAAGGCCGGCGACATCGTGGGCGACCTGGCCCTGGCCGGCGGCCGGATCCGGGCCCATGTGGTGGCCACCCGTCCCAGCCACAAGGGCAACGTGAGCGTGGCCCGCGCGTTGGCCCGGGCCGGGCGCCGGAGCAGCTACGCGCTCGACATCGGCAAGATCCTGAACCTGATGCCGCACCGGTATCCGATGCTGCTGGTGGACCGGATCGTGGAGGTGATCGGCAACCAGCGGGTGGTGGGGATCAAGAACGTCACCATCAACGAGCCCTTCATGCAGGGGCACTTTCCCGGCCATCCGATCATGCCGGGGGTGCTGATCATCGAGGCCATGGCCCAGACCGGCGGCTTCCTGCTGATGGGAACCGTCGAGAAGCCGGAAGACAAGGTCGTGTACTTCATGTCGATCGACAACGTGAAGTTCCGGCGGCCGGTGGTGCCGGGAGACCAGCTGCGCTCCGAGCTGGAGATGATCCAGCACCGGGGCCGCACCTGTCGGATGCGGGGCACCGCGTGGGTCGACGGCAACCTCGTGGCCGAAGCCGAGTTCATGGCTCGGGTGGTCGATCGGTGAGCGTCCGGATTCATCCCAGCGCCATCGTGGACCCGGGCGCCTGCCTGGGCCACGATATCGAGATCGGGCCCTTCGCCATCATCGGGCCCAACGTCACCATCGGCGACAGCTGCCGGATCCATGCCCGCGTGACCCTGGAGCGGAACGTCCGGCTGGGGCGCGATGTCAGCGTCGGTATCGGCAGCATCCTGGGGGGCGAGCCGCAGGACCTCAAGTTCGGCGGCGAAGAAACCGTGGTGGAAGTGGGCGACGGCACCCGGATCCGGGAGTACGCCACCATCAACCGGGGCACCTCCGCCTCCGGTTCCACCCGGCTCGGGGCCAACTGCTTCATCATGAGTTACGTTCACCTGGCCCATGACTGTCACGTGGGCG
>DASTEX010000001.1:0-3263 GCA_035709185.1 Gemmatimonadales bacterium | reverse complement strand
GATCACGCTGGAGACGCTGCCGGCAGCCACGTTCCAGGCGAGGATCAGGGGAAAGACCGGATTCAGGGTCCGGGCCAGCACTTCGCGGTACGGCGCGCTGCCGGTGAAGACGTCCCAAAGCACGCTGCTCATCGCTTTCGCCCGGGCAGGGTGTCGCTGTTCCTGCATGGTCATGCGGACGACGCCGCGTCGGAGCACGCGCGTGCGCTGGATCAGGTGGGTCACGCCGAAGATCAACCGGGCGATCGTGTTGTCCACGTCGAGACTGCGGCAGGCCGGCCAGAAGTGGTGCTCGAAGTCCGCGGCGGAGATCCCGTGGAACACTGCCGCCCGAGCGGCGGCCTTGGCGGTCCGGTAGGCCGAGCCGATGCCGTCCTTGTAAAGCCGGGCCACGCCGGCATCGCCCACCCACACGATCCGGTCGCCGTAGGGCCGCACGGCGGCGGCGACGTTGATGCGGGGAAAGCAGTGGCAGGCGATCGGCGGCACCGTCCCGTCGGGGAAGCAGCGGCTCACCTCGGGCAGGGCCAGGAAGGCCTCGACCAGCCCATCATCCAGCTCGTCGCCTAACAGGCAGAGGGTGACGAACTCACCCTTGGGGATCAGGGCCGCGAACGTCAGCCGGGGCAGGGGGAGGAGAAACACGTGCATGGAGCTGCCGAAGCACTCCTCGGTGGCCCCGGTCCCGAGCCGGAATTCGCAGATGAAGGTCTTCTGGGTCCGGGGAGCGCCATACGCAGCCGGCGCACCGGTCAAACGGGTGAGCGCCTGGCTGTTGACACCGGCGGCCATGGCGACGAGGTCATAGTCCCGGGACTCCCCATCAGGGGTTGTCAGTCGGGGCCGCCCCTCGGGCCAGCTGATGTCATGGACCAGTTTGCGCACCAGGGTGGCGCCCTGGTCCGTGGTCAGGCTCAGCAGGTAGTGGTCGAAGCCGTTGACCATTGCGGGCCCGGAGGCTCTGGGGCCGTTGCCCCGATATACCGCCGCAATCCGCTTTTCATCCCGCGGGGCGAGGATCCGAACGTTCCCGATATCGGTGTGCAGTACGTAGGAGTCGATGCCCCGCTGCACCACTGCCGGGGGCAGGTTGATTCCTTCCGCGGCGAGCACCTGCACCAGCGACTCGGAGACGATGCCCCCGCAATGGTTGCAGCCGGCCGGGCCACGATGGGTGAAATACCGGGGCTCGTAGATGTCCACCGAAAGCTCGAGCCCGACCGATTCTGCCATCCGGAGGAGGAAGAAGCCGAAGAACGAACCGGCGGGGCCCCCGCCGATGATCCCGATCCGGGACCCGTCGGCGAGGGTAAGGCGCTCCGCGGAGGCGGCATCGGAAACGGGCGGCAATTCCCGGACCCCGTAACCGTCAGGCATGGGGCACTCTGAGGGCGAACACGTGGTCGGGGCGTTCGAAGCCCTTTGCCTGCATCCTGCCCTGGTCGACGAAATCGAGCGCGGGTTCTCCGGCCGGCGTCTGCTCGCGGAGCGCACGGTTCGCCAGGTCGCGAGTGATCGGGCAGGTCAGGATCCGGCCTGTCCGGTCGGAGGCAAATTTTTCAAGGCGGCAGGCCAGCACCACCGGCTCACCAATGAGCGAGAGTCCTACCGGCGTGCTTCCGCCGAAGGAATCGAGGCTGACCGGGCCGGTCGCCAGCGCCCAGTCCATTTCCAGCCGGTGTTTCCGCAGCATCCAGATCAACGGGTCGGTCGCCATGCGCCGAGCCTGCTGATCGAGATCGATGGCGGCCCGGCAGGCACGGACTGCCATTCCTCCGCGACTGTCCCCTTCCCAGAATGCCAGCAGGCCATCGCCCGGGAATTCCTTGACCGTGCCGCCGTGCGCCAGGACCGCACTGGAAAGCAATTCGAAGACCCGGCTTACCGAGCGCTGCAGCTCGGCAGCGGGCGCTTTGCGCACCAGGACCGTGTAGTTTCGAATGTCTCCCACCAGCACGGTGGCAACACACAGTTGCGGGGCGAGCTTGGTACCACCCCGCCTGGGTAGAGGGTCGGTTGCCACTCCGGCTGAGTCGCCCTGGAGGAAGAACCGGACCCCGGGCCCCAGTTCAATGATTTGGCCGGGGCGGACCTCGGTTTCAACGTTGGGTACCAATCGGCGTCCATCCACCCGGGTCCCATTCCGGCTCACGTCCCGCAGGAAGCAGGTCCCGTTCGGGGCCTGGTGAATGAGGCAGTGCCGGAAGGACACACTCGCTTCCCGTACCAGCAGAAGTCCCGGGGCGGACGCGCGGCCTTCCTCGTCTCGCCCGATCTCAATGGTGGTGGTGAGAGGGTAGCGTTCCGGCCCGGATGGCCCATCCGCGTCCCGAACCAGATACCACATTGCACTATCGCTATGCGCCGCCGGGGTGAAACGGCAGAGAGGCAGACTTACCTTCGCGGTGGTGGTCCCGGCGGGGTGAGGTTCGTCGGAACCCCGAGCGGACGAGTAGGAGTCCATGCCGACTCCCCGACCGTCACAGGATCCCTCATGCTACGGAACCTCTCGTGAGGGAGTGATGAACTCAGTGTGAATCCGCGACCGGGCGCTGTCAGCCGCGCCAGCACCGTGGTTGACCGCGTGGAGTTGCAGCGCTTCCCGGCGGATACCTCCCAGCATGCCCCGCAGAACGAAATGATGGAATGGCGCAGCCGCGTGCCAGTAAAGCCGCCCCGGCATGCCCCCGGGCCGGAACCGGGCGATCTGGTAGAGGGTACATTCGGACGGACCTCGCGGCTTGAGCAGGAATTCGAGCATGCCCTCACCCGGCAGCTTCATCTCCGCCCGGAGCGAGAGCCGGCGGTCGGGTTCGACCCCAACGACCCGCCAGAAGTCGAGCGGGTCGCCGTCGGCGAGGGTCTCGGGATCGCGGCGTCCCCGCTTCAGCCCCGGGCCGCCCAGCAACCGGTCGATCAGTCCGCGCACTCTCCAGAGCCACTGGGCGGCAAACCACCCGTGTTTTCCCCCTGCCCGGGAAAGCGTCCTGAACGCCACCCGGGCCGGGACAGGAATATCGACGCTGCGGATCTCTTCAAAGACCGGTCCATCGGTTGGGCCGGGTGGCTGGGGCATGGTCTCTCCGGGACGGGCTCCTCTACCGTAGCACCGTCGGGTGAGCGGCTGATGAAACGTTGATGAATGTCCCGCCCACCCGGTGGACGCCGGTCGGGGACCACGATCCGGGGGGTTTCGAGCCGGGTCGTCGGTGGTCGCGTTACGCGTAAGACGTGGGCGGAGCCGAGAGGCCCAGCATCCGGCG